>JAADGW010000084.1 GCA_013152145.1 Deltaproteobacteria bacterium | reverse complement strand
AGGTCACATTCGTAATCCCGTACCTGGAAATCAAGTCGAAACTGATACTTTTTCATCAACCATCCCGCAGCAGAAGTCCTCTTTCACCCTCAACAATCTAGCCATAGTCGGGAGGAAAAGGCAACGGGCCATTCATCAGATAAAGATCCCTTTAGCGCCACGACTTTCTCCACTTAATATATGAGGAATATGGTAGTCTACTGCTCTGTCGCTCTCCCGATCGGGTTTAACAACATGAAATTAACGAGGATGTGCTATGAGTCAAAAACCACCGAACGAGCTACGTTGCAACAGCTGCAGTCAGATCTGGAAGAAACAGGGAACCACCAGTTGCTGGAGTGATCCGGAAAAGGCTCCGGCCCCAATTATTGCCCCGGGAAAAACGAACCGGAAATTATCGCCGACAGCTTCAAACGTTACCTCGGTGACGACGAGGATGCCAGGCTGGCCAGGGTGGCAGCCCGGGTCGAAGGTCTCTGCTATCAACCGATCCCCGGCAGCGATGCGGTCAATGCCCGTTGGACCCGGGTTGAGGATACGATCGCACTGGCCAAACTGATGGGCTATAAAAAGATCGGCATCGCCACCTGTATCGGCCTGCTTGATGAGACCGACCGTCTTACCGAAATCCTGACCGCACAGAATCTGATTCCCTTCTCGGTCTGCTGTAAATCCGGCAGCATCGACAAATTGGAGCTGGGTCTGCAGGAGTCGGAAAAGGTCCGCCCCGAAACCTTTGAGCCGGCCTGTAACCCGATCGCCCAGGCGGAACTGCTCAATAAAGCCGGCACCGACATGAACCTGATCGTCGGCCTCTGTGTCGGTCACGATATGCTGTTTGCCAAATATTCCAAGGCCCCGGTTTCAACCCTGGTCGTTAAAGACCGGGTCACGGGACACAATCCGGTCGCCGTTCTTTACGGGCAGAACTTTTATTACAAACGCCTGCAGAAACAGCCGGTCATCGATCAGGATGACAGCTGATTATCGGTAGAGTTCCATCCACAATAAAAGCCCCCTACAAAGCCGGCGGTATCAGCGTGCTGTTTCCTAGCAATTTATGTGTTTTATTCTTGACAATAGAAGTAGAGATTCATATATTTGCAAATAAGCAATCTTACGGAGGAAATAGGACATGAAACTTTCGACAAAAAGCCGCTACGGCGTACGGGCCATGTTTGATATGGCCTATCATGCCGGCACCCTGCCGGCACAAATCAAAGATATCTCCCGGCGGCAGAACATCTCGCCCCGTTATCTCGAGCAGATCTTTCAGGATTTAAAGAAAGCCGGGCTGCTGAAAAGCCGCCGCGGCCCACAGGGCGGCTACAGCCTGGCCAAGCCGGCCGATGAAATTACCGTCAAGGATATCGTGCTGGCCGCGGAAGGGGAGCTGCAACTGGTCGACTGCGTCAAAAACCGGCGTAAAAAAGGTGAAAAAGCACCGGCCTGTGATTTTGATAACCGCTGCCTGACCCAGCACCTGTGGGCCAAGGGCAGCCAACTCCTCGGTGATTACTTCGATTCGGTCAGCCTCAAAGATCTCTGTGACCAGGGCAAGGAGCTGGGGCTGGAGAAAGAGCTGGATCATCGTTTTATGTATTTCATTTAAAAACTAAAAACCTGCGCTCCGGCAGGTTTTTTCAATTGGCTAACGGCAATCGAGAGATGGAATGCCACAGACAAAAACCGTCTGCATGCCACAACAGCTCAGCAATCCCTCGAATCCGCGTAGCCACGAAGAAACCACCGGGCCGGAGATCCTCAACGACTGAACCCATGGATTTAACAGAAAAATATCAACAGCTGAAACGATCACTGGCCGAGTTTGAGTCTGTCGTGGTAGCCTTCTCCGGCGGAGTCGATTCCACCTTTCTGCTGCGGGTGGCAAGCGAGGTCCTTGGCCCGGAGAAGGTGCTGGCGTTGACGGCAACCTCACCGACCTACCCTCAGTTTGAGTTTGAACAGAGCCAAAAACTGGCCCGGGAGATCGGTGTCGAACAACTGGTGATCGAAAGCAACGAGCTGGAGATCCCCGGATTTGCCGAAAACAGCCCGCAGCGGTGCTATCACTGCAAGCACGAACTGTTCAGCCGCTGCCTGCAGCAGGCCGAAGAATTCGGTTATCAAACGGTGCTGGATGGTTCAAACCTGGACGACCTCAACGATTACCGTCCGGGACGTGATGCGATTAAACAGTTGCGGGTCTCCTCGCCGCTGCTCGATGCCGGGCTGGGAAAGGCCGATATCCGCCAACTGAGCAAACAGCTGGGGCTGCCGACCTGGGACAAGCAACCCTTCGCCTGTCTCTCGTCCCGCTTCCCCTACGGTACCCGCATCACCGTCGCCCGCCTGCAACAGGTCGATCGCTGCGAAAGCTGGTTGCGGGAACAGGGCTTCAGCAGCTACCGGGTCCGCTATCACCAACAGCTTGCCCGGATCGAAGTGGCTCCGGCTGAAATTTCCCGATTGCTGGATGACGAACTCCGTCAGCAGCTGGTGGATGAGTTTAAACATGCCGGATTTGCTTACGTCACCCTGGATCTCCAGGGATACAGAACCGGCAGCATGAATGAGACCCTGCCGGAGACGGACTGAAACGTCGCGGCGCAGTATCATTGACAAATCGGCTGATCCCTGATCAGTCCCCTGCCAGGAGAAGTCAGATGCCGAAGAGTAGAGCCTTATTTGCCGTCTGTTTCGTTGCCGGTCTGCTCGGCGCTCTGGCCAGCAGTCTGTTCCTCTGGGGCTTCGGCGAGTGGGGACTGAGCAGCAGGATCGGGGTCAACATCGCACCGCCGCTGCAGCTCTCCTGGCTCTACCCACGGATGATGCTCGGCGGTCTCTGGGGCCTCGGCTTTTTTTTCACTATCAGCGTTCCCCGCCACCGCCGCCATTGGGTCCGCAAAGGACTCTGGTTCAGCCTGCTTCCTTCAGCAGTCACGCTCTTCTACCTGTTCCCATATGTTGAGAATAAAGGACTGGCCGGGTTTGACCTGGGCATGCTGACCCCGCTGCTGGTGGTCACCGCCAACCTGGTCTGGGGTCTGTTTACCGGATTTTTCGCCCGCCTGTTCTGGGGACGCTGAAACGGTGCTGTTGCGCCTGTCACTGGTCATTCTCTGTCTCTGCCTGCTGAGCTCCCCCCTCTCCGCCCAACAGCTATCCGGTACGGTCAGCTGGATTTACGACGGCGACACCCTGCGGGTGGAACCGTTCGGCAAAGTCCGGCTGCTCGGCATCGACACCCCGGAAAGCAGAGATTCGGACCGGGATCGTTATTACCGGGTCAATTTCGGGATCTCAAGCAAGCGGTTACGCCAGATTGCCCACCGGGCCAAACAGTTCAACATTAAACGGGTCAAGGGCAAACGGGTGCAGCTGCGGTTCGATTCGGAGACCCGGGATAAATACGGTCGCACCCTGGCCTATCTCTACCTGCCTGACGGCCGGCTGCTGAACCGGTTGCTGCTCGAAAAGGGACTGGCCAGCGTCTTTCGCCGCTATTCGTTTCGGCAAAAAACCGACTTCCTTGCCGCCGAAAAAGCCGCCCGCCTGGCACGACTGGGTCTCTGGCAGTAATAAGTCCTTGCCCGATCAGTCTAATTCTGTTAATTCGTGAGCACCCGGTATCTATTTCAGGAGACTGTCCGCATGGAAAATCTGGCCAACCTGCAGCAATTACTCGACCAAACCTTCGCCGGTATCAGCCTTCTCCGGCTGATCAGCGTGTTTATCATCCTGTTTCTGGCGCTGCTGCTGAAAAGAATCTTCGCCCACCTGTTGACTAAAACCATCTTTAAAGCAGCACAGAAAACCTCGACCAAGATGGATGATCTGCTGCTGAAAAACCTCGACAAACCGGCCGAGTTCCTGATCGTGGTGTTCGGCGTCTACGTCGCAGTAGAGGTTCTCCAGTTACCGAGCGCACCGACCGACATCGACCGGCTGGCGCGCAACGTCGTACAGATTCTGCTGACCTTCAACCTGGCCTGGTTCTGCTACAACGCGGTGACCCTGCTGGATCACTGGTTGAAACACTGGGCCGGACGCACCGAGTCGACCCTGGACGATCAGCTGGTCCCCTTTATCCGCAAGAGCCTGCGCATTTTCATCGT
>JAADGW010000194.1 GCA_013152145.1 Deltaproteobacteria bacterium | reverse complement strand
GGGCGGGAAAAGCTGGCACAGAAAATCGACCTGTTGCGGGCACAAGGGGAGATGCCGGGGTTTTCTTTCGCCGATTTCGGTACCCGGCGGCGGGCTGGCCGGAGCTGGCAGCAGGAGGTGTTAACCACCCTCAAACGGCAGCTGCCGGAGTACTGTTCCGGGACCAGCAATCTGCACTTTGCCCGGACCCTCGATCTGCGCCCGATCGGCACCATGGCTCACGAATGGTTACAGAGCTGGCAGGCGGTGACCCGCCTGGCGGATGCTCAGAAGGCGGCACTGGAAGGGTGGGTGCGCGAATACCGGGGGCGGCTGGGGATCGCCCTGACCGATTGTTATTCGATGGACGCCTTCATCCGTGATTTCTCCGACCCTTACTTCGGTAAGCTCTACGACGGCCTGCGCCATGACAGCGGTTGCCCGCTGACCTGGGGGGAGAAGGCGCTCGATATGTATCAGCAGATGGGGATCGACCCGCTGAGCAAGGTTCTGGTCTTCAGCGACAGCCTCAACTTTCCGCGCATGATCGAGATCTACCGGCACTTTAAGGGGCGGGCGCAGATCTCCTTCGGGATCGGCACCAACCTGATGAATGATGTCGGCAATGTGCCGCTCGATATTGTCATCAAGATGGTTGCCGCCAACGGCAAGCCGGTGGCGAAAATCTCTGACGAGCCGGGTAAAAGTATGTGTGAAGACCCCGGTTATCTGCACTATCTGGCCGGTGTCTACGGAATTCCTCTGCAACAGAAACCGGTCAACGATTAGTCACATTTGCCCATAAACGCGCATACGGCAGCAGCAGGAAATCGATACTCAAGCGTTGCTGTTGTTGTTGCAGGGTAAAGCCTCTGGCGATAACCGCTGCCTCGATCCCCGGCATATGCAGTGCTCCCCAGGGGATGACAACGGTGTCGTATTTCCGTAACGCCTGCCACAGATAGCCGAGCACCGCCGCATTCCGCTTCTGGATCAGGTCGTTCATGACCACCCGGCTGGTCTCCGGGGTCACATTTTTGCCGGCCCAGCGGCTGAATTCCCGGTAGCCGTCGCTCAGCGAACGGTTGTTGAGGAGATATTTCCCGATGGCGTTCAGTACTTTGATGGTGCGGTCATCAAATTCCCGCAGGTCGATATCGGCGCGTAAAATGTCGGCGCGACCAGGTTCGCTGTCCTGCGGCTGTGTCAAACTCTCCGCTGTCACCGGTCGTCCCGGGAAGGTCTGCAACTTCTGGGATGCCAGCCCCAGCAGGTCGGCGATTTTATTGTAGCTGAACTTGCCCCGCAGCCGGCCCTCTGCATCGCTCACCCCTTCGGTCAGCACCAGCAGGCGCTTTCCTTTGACGGAGTTGCTCAGCTCATTATAGTAATCCTGCTGTCCGAGATGGATCATGCTGGTCAGGCGGATTGTCTTGCCGTCCTTCTGGTAGCTCTTCTCGGTCATGTAAAGACCGTTCGGTTTCAGGTGGATGAAACCGGCCGTCTGCTCTGCAATCAGGCTGCTGGCGGTGGCAAAAACCAGCAGCAGGATCAGCAGCGGCAGTAACGGGATATTAACCAGCAAAAAGCGCCACAGGTTGCGGCCGCTGAAGGCCGGGCCGGCAAACTGACTGGCGACCAGCAGGCGACTTTTCTGGTTGCGCAGCAGGTTGAGTTGCAGGGCCAGCAAGCCGAGCAGCAGCTGGAAGATCGCTGCGTAGAGGTGGTATCTCTCGCCGACAAAATTTTCCAGCGGCCAGAAATCGAGCAGGCTCCAGGCCAGAAAAATCAGCGGCGGCAGCAATACTCGTTTCGGTAAATGCCGGTTGACGGCGAAGCCGAGATAGAGCAGCAGGCCGAAAAAAATGGCGAGTCCATCGGCAAATCCGGACAGGGCTTCCAGCAATGCCGCTCCCTGTCGTTGGCCGAGCAGGGCCGCGGCGATAGAGAGCCCGGCAGCGTTGAGAAAGATGATGAGAAATGCGTTGGCGATCGTTTTCATGGCTCGTCGGTCATTTTGGCAAGCAGTTCGGGAGACGGATTCCAGAGGGGGTAATATAGCGGAAAGCGGCACCGGCTGTCTGCGAAAAGTCGACCTTTCTACACTTTCCCCGGTGGTCCGGTGCTCTCCCGCAGGGGAATGGTTTTTGTAACTCTTCAGCGGTGCGATGGATGACCTCGGGCTACCCACTCCAAGGGCCGCATGAACCCATCCCTGGGGCTTGACTGTCGCCATCCAGGCGACAGACACCCTTGGAGTGGGCAGCCCGAGCTCATCCTGTTGAATAGATTACGGGTTTTTTTACCTATGGGGACGAATGGCCAGCAGCTGAAAAACAGCCCTTTCCCCGAGACTTGACTTGCTTTAACTGATGGTACCCGCTAATTTTATGCCAGCAGAGGAAAAAGCAATCTTTCCCATTCATTTCATGGAGGAACAATATGTCCCGGGAATTCAAGGCGCTGCTGGTTGAGCAGCCGGAAAAGAAGGTTTTCACCCGTTCCATCGTCACCCGCAGCGTCGCCGACCTGCCGGAGGGTGAGCTGCTGGTCAAGGTTCATTATTCATCACTCAATTTTAAGGATGCCCTGTCGGCCGTCGGCAATCCCGGCGTCACCCGCAATTTTCCGCATACCCCGGGGATCGATGCCGCCGGTGAGGTGATCGAGTGCAGCGACGGCAGTTTCCAGCCGGGTGAAAAAGTGATCGTCACCAGTTACGATCTGGGGATGGAGACCGACGGCGGCTTCGGTCAGATGATCCGGGTGCCGAGCCAGTGGGCGTTGCCGCTGCCGGAAGGGTTGAGCCTGAAGGAGAGCATGATGCTCGGCACCGCCGGGCTGACGGCGGCCCTGTCGGTGCAGGAGCTGGTCGATAACGGCGTCAAGCCGGAAGATGGCCCGGTACTGGTCACCGGCGCGACCGGTGGGGTCGGCAGTCTGTCGCTGGCGATTCTCGCCAAGGCCGGTTATCAGGTCACGGCGGTCACCGGGAAGCTCGAAGAGACGGCCTACCTGGAAGGGCTCGGCGCAGAACGGGTGATCAGTCGCGAGACCCTGATGCAGGGGAGTGAGCGACCGATGTTGAAACCGACCTGGGCCGGGGTGGTCGACTGTGTCGGCGGCGAGATGCTGTCGACCGCGATCAAATCAACCCGTAACTGGGGCGTGGTCACCTGCTGCGGGCTGGTCGGTTCCCCCGAGCTGCCGGTCAATGTCTTCCCCTTTATTCTGCGCGGCGTCCGGCTGATCGGCATCGATTCCGCCGAATGCCCGGCGGCACCGCGGGTTAAGGTCTGGCAAAAACTGGCCACCGAGTGGAAGCTGGACAACCTGGCGTCGATGGTCGACGAGGTGACACTCGATGGTCTGGAAGAGAAGATTCAAAAGATGCTCAAGGGTGGTCTGAAGCGGCGGGCGCTGGTGAATCTGCTGGAAAGCTGAAACCGCCAACAGTGATGTTGCAAAAAACCGCGGCCGGATGAAATGTCCGGCCGTTTTTTTGTGCTTGAATTGTTGCCATGCGAAAAATCGACGCTAAGATTGTCGACTATACGACCGTGATCGGTCACATTCTAGCATCAGAGGGAGGGGGAGAATGTCTGAGCCATTGTGGCAGGAAGATTATTTTGCCGAGACCCATCGCGGCGGGCGGCTGCAGCAGCGTTTGACCAATACCCACCGGATGTTCGATTACCAGTGGCCGGGGCTTGACCGTATCGGTATCGCCCTGTTTGATGATGCCACCCGTCAGGTCAAGACGTTCCTGGCCAGTCCGGTGG
>JAADGW010000058.1 GCA_013152145.1 Deltaproteobacteria bacterium | reverse complement strand
AACACCGTTTAAAAGGAGTCGAGATGTCTGCTGAGAACAAGATCGGAGCAAAAGTCCGCCAGTTGCGTGACGCCAAGCAGATGACCATCGAGCAACTGGCCGAGCAGAGCCAATGTCATGCCGAGCAGATCCGGCAGATTGAGGATGGTGCTCTGGTCCCCTCGCTCACCCCGTTGATGGAACTTTCACGTGCGCTGGGTGTCCGTCTCGGCACGTTGCTGGATGATGATCCGCTGGATGGCCCGGTCATCTTCAAGTCTGACCAGTCCCCCGGCGTGATCCGCTTTTCCGGCAAGGACCCCAACGCCACCAGCAGCAATCTCGATTTCTACTCCATGGGCGCCGGCAAGCGTGACCGTCACATGGAACCGTTTATGATTGACGTTAAGCCGAGACGTGGCGAAACCCCGCCGCTCTCCGCGCACGAAGGTGAAGAATTTATCTTTGTGTTGTCCGGTGCCATCCAGATCAATTACGGTCGCACCACCTACGAGTTAAAAGCCGGAGAGAGTATCTATTACGACTCGGTTGTCCCCCACGATGTTCATGCCCTGGGCGATGACAGCGCACGTATTCTGGCTGTTATCTACGCTCCCTGCTAGTCAAAGGAGGGGCCGCGATGCCCTATACTGATAAAACCATCGGCGCTTTTTTAGAAGATCAGGTCCAACGCCTGCCGGACCATGAATTCATCGTCTACCCCGACCGCAACCTGCGGTTTACCTTCCGCCAGTTCGACGAACGGGTCAACCAGCTGGCCAAGGGGCTGCTGTCGATCGGTATCGGCAGAGGCGACCATGTCGGCATCTGGGCAACCAACGTGCCCGACTGGACGACGTTCATGTTCGCCACGGCTAAAATCGGTGCCGTCCTGGTGACCATCAACACCCACTACCGCAGCTTTGAACTCGAGTATCTGATCCGTCAGGCCGATCTCAAGGCCCTGGTACTGATCGACAGCTTCCGCGACCATGACTACCTGCAGACCGTCAACGAACTGATCCCGGAGCTTCGGTCCTGTCAGCGCGGCAAACTGCAGAGCGAAAAATTTCCCGCCCTGAAAAACGTTATTTACATCGGTCAGAAAAAGCACCGCGGCATGTACAACACCCGGGAGCTGATGTTGCTCGGCAGCCAGTACGACGACACTGAGCTGAACGCCATCAAGGCCGGTCTCGATACGCATGATGTCATCAACATGCAGTACACCTCCGGCACCACCGGTTTCCCCAAGGGGGTCATGCTCAGCCACTACAATATCCTCAACAACGGCTACTACATCGGTGAGCGGCAGAAGTTCACCGAAGCCGACCGCCTCTGCCTGCCGGTGCCGCTGTTCCACTGTTTTGGCTGTGTCCTCGGCGTGATGGCGGCACTCACCCACGGGACCACCCTGGTTCCGCTTGAGGTTTTCGATCCGCTGCTGGTCATGGCGGCGGTACAGAAGGAAAAGTGCACCGCTCTCTACGGCGTGCCGACGATGTTCATCGCCGAACTCGATCATCCGATGTTCGACATGTTCGATCTCCGGTCGCTGCGTACCGGTATCATGGCCGGTTCGCCCTGTCCCCGGGAGACCATGCATCAGGTGATCGAGAAAATGCACTGTCGTGACATCACCATCGCTTACGGGCTGACCGAGGCGTCCCCGGTCATCACCCAGACCCGCACCGACGATTCCATCGATCAGCGGATCGGGACCGTCGGCACGGTGCTGCCTGAAATCGAGGTCAAAATCATCGATCCCGAAACCGGTATCCCGGTCGGCCCCGGCCAGCGCGGCGAACTCTGCTGCCGCGGCTACAGTGTCATGAAGGGCTACTACAACATGCCGGACCAGACCGCCGAAGCGATTGACAGCGACGGCTGGCTGCATTCCGGCGATCAGGCGGAGATGGACAAAGACGGTTACTTCCGCATCACCGGGCGGATCAAGGATATGATCATCCGCGGCGGAGAAAACGTCTATCCGCGGGAGATCGAGGAATTCCTCTACACTCTGGACGGCGTGCTCGACGTCCAGGTGGTCGGCATCCCCGATGAGCGCTACGGCGAAGTCATCGGGGCTTTCATCATCCGTAAAGAAGGGGTCGATCTGAGCGAGGAGGATGTTATTGATTACACCCGCAGCCGGATCGCGCCGTACAAAAAACCGAAGCATGTCTTTTTCCTTGAGGCTTTCCCGCTGACCGCCAGCGGCAAAGTGCAGAAATACAAACTGCGCGAAATTGCCCGTGAACAGCTCGGCATCACCGAGACCCTGTTTTCGGAAGAGGCCGAGATCGAGCCGAGCGTCGAAAAACCTTCGGTAGTCATTCATGCTGAACTCTGCAAAGCCTGCGGCCTCTGCATCGTTCACTGCCCGAAGGATATTCTCAGCGCATCCGACAAAATCAACGAACTCGGCTACCCGACCACGATTGTTTCCGGTGATGACTGTATCGGCTGCGCCAACTGTTATCTGGTCTGCCCCGAACCGGGAGCGATCACCGTGGTGCGCCCGTAAAAAAGCTCAATCAATGACCACCAAGGCTCCAGGAGCATCAGGCAAGGCAAACTCCGGAGCTCGGTTTTTTGGGTGCCTTTGGGCCTTGGTGGCTATGTCTTCAGGTTTAGAAAACAACAGGAGAGACTGTTTTGAAAAAACTGGTGAAGGGAAATGAGGCGGTGGTGATCGGTGCCCTCGTCGCCGGCTGTGATGCCTACTACGGTTACCCGATCACGCCGGCCAGCGAGATCGCGCAGAAGGCCAGCGAATATTTTCTGCCGCTCGGCAAGGTATTTGTTCAGGCCGAGTGTGAAGTCGGTGCCATCAACATGGTGTTCGGCTCGGCAGCCTCCGGGTTGCGGACCATGACCGCCAGTTCCGGTCCCGGCATCAGCCTGAAAATGGAGGGAGTTTCCTATCTGGCCGGTGCGCAGCTGCCCTGCGTGATTATTGATGTGCAACGGGTCGGACCCGGTCTCGGTAATATCGGTCCGGAGCAGAGCGATTATTTCCAGGTCGTCAAAGGCGGCGGTCACGGCGATTACCGGACCATTGTGCTGGCTCCGGCTTCGGTCGAAGAGACCTACCGCATGACCATCGAGGCCTTCAATCTGGCGGACCGCTGGCGGACCCCGGTCTTTTTACTGACCGACGCCACCCTCGGACAGATGATGGAGCCGATCGACATCTGCGAGGAGCTCGTGCCGGTGATTGACAAGCCCTGGGTTCTGGATGCCTCGCCGGAGAGCAACAACAACCTGATCACCTCGATTTATCTCGACTTCGACGACATGGAGGCGCACATCGAAAGCCTGCATGAGAAGTACCGACAGATCAGCGCCTGCGAGGCGAAAGCGGAAGTGGTCGGCGCCGATGATCCGCAAATCGTCCTGACCGGCTACGGTATCACCAGTCGCCTGCTGCGCAGCACCGTCGATGAGCTCAATGCGCGTGGCATTCGCACGGCACTGATCCGCCCGCAAACCCTCTGGCCTTTCCCGAAGGAAATCTACCGGCAGACGGTCAAGCCGGGGGTGCCGGTGCTGGTCGTTGAACTGAGTCGTGGCCAGTTTGTCGAGGATGTCCGGCTGACGCTGCCGCAGCATCAGGTCAGCTGGTACGGCCGCGTCGGTGGTAACCTGCCCCAACTGGAGGAACTCGTCACCCGGGCCGAGCAGTGTCTGCAGGAGGCTTCAAATGTCTAAAATTTTTCAGAAATCGGCGGCCTTTTTCGATACCTTTGAACGCAAACCGAGTATGCAGAAGACCACCCACTACTG
>JAADGW010000108.1 GCA_013152145.1 Deltaproteobacteria bacterium | reverse complement strand
ATCATGAAAGCCGGTGGAAAGGTGAAGACCACCTCGGCGATGACAACCCCGGTAAAACCGTACAGGCCGATATCCCAGGCCAGCCAGGGCAACTTTTCAAAAAAGCCGGTGGTGATGACGCCTTTATTGCCGAACAGGTAAACCAGGGACAGTCCGTAGAGCATGGTCGGGGCAAACAGCGGCAGCATGGCGATCAGGCGATAGAAGCCCTTGCCGGGCATACAGGTCCGGTTAATCCCGTAGGCATAAGCAAAGGCCAGGGCCACCGCAATGCCCGTGCTGCAAATAGCCACTTCCAACGAGTTCAGCACTGCCCGGGCCAGGTTGGAATCAACGATATGGTTGCCCAGATAGTTGATCGATATAACCGCCTGTACCCCCATCAGCAACAGACCCGCAAAGGTCAGGATGCCGTGACGATTGCCGGGCATGATCGGGCGAACCAGGCTGTAGAGCAGAAAACCCGAAAGGGTCAGGGTCAGGCTGATATAGACCAGCAGGCCCAGGGTCCCGGCCTGCGAGAGACCTTTGATCCCGAAATAATCGAAGAAGTTCTGCAGCCCGATAAAACGCTGGATGGTGGTGACTTTACCGGCGAGCGGTGAACCGTCGATCGTCCAGTGTTGCTTGGGGCTGCGTTCAATAATCAGTGGCGCGATAGAGAGTGTGCCGGTCGGAGAATAGACGACCTTTTCCAGGCGGTCAGCGCTGATGCTTATCGCCACCGGCCCGAAATGTGCCCGGTTATTGATCAGCACCAGCCGTTTATTGTCGAAGTAGACTGCGGGCCCGGTCTCTTCCCGGGTCAGGATAATACTGTGTCCGGCGACATCGATCTGGCCGCGAAAGGGATCTTCCAGCTTTTCCGCCTCGGTCGGTTCTTCGACTTTGACGATAAACTCAACATGGGTCGCCCGGTTAAGAACTTCCCGAAGCGGCAGGACGACACCGACCAGCAGCCAGATGCAACCGAGGATGATAAGGATGCGGCGGACCCAATCCTCACCGCTGGTTTTCAGTCGTCGCCGGTGTGTCGGGAGGTTACGGGAGAACCCTTCAAGGCTGTCCGGGGACATCAGTTGGAGACTGCTGCAGGAGGAGGAAAGATGAGCATTTTTTCGGCGGGCAACTGCACCCGCAGTTCCATGTTGTCATGCAGGTTGAAACCCTCCAGGGCCTCGGTCTGGATATCCATTTCCAGCCGTTTGGACGTCTCTCCCCCTTCCTGATGAAGGATCTCCAGGTAGAGGCGGTCACTGGCGCCGCGGAACTCGATCATCTCGATCCGGGTTCTTAGGGTATTGGTCTCAGCGCGATCATCATTGATGATGCGGATATCCTTGGGACGGATCGCCGCGGTGACCGGTCGGCCTTGAAACTGTCGTGCTGCTCCCTGAGGGGTGCCGAGGGCATAGCGCTCGAAGAAGATCGAGTCGGGGTCTTTGCCCTGGCAGTCGGTCAAAAAATTCATCGAGCCGACAAAATCAGCGACAAAGGTGTTACGGGGCGAGCAATACATCTTTTTCGGGGTGTCGAACTGCATCAAACGCCCCTCATTGATCACAACCACCCGGTCGGCCATGGTCAGGGCTTCTTCCTGGTCGTGGGTGACCAGGATGGTGGTGATCCCCAGCTGTTTCTGGATACGACGGATTTCGATCCGCAGATGGGTGCGGACGCGTGCATCCAGTGCCGAGAGCGGTTCGTCGAGCAGGAGCAGTGAAGGGCGGGGTGCCAACGCCCGGGCCAGGGCAACCCGCTGTTGTTGTCCGCCGGATAACTGGGCCGGATATTTGTGGGCCTGATCACTCAGACCCACAAGTTCCAGCATTTCCATGGCACGGGTGCGCCGTACCGAGGAGCGTTCTTTGCGTAACCCGTACATCACGTTGCCGACGATGTTGATGTTCGGAAACAGAGCATAGGACTGAAAAACAATTCCCAGGTTGCGCTGGGCAACCGGCTGTCGTGAGACATCCCGGCCGTTGAGCCAGACCGAACCCCGGTCCTGGACTTCCAGACCGGCAATAACCCGCAGCAGGGTGGTTTTGCCGCACCCGCTGGGACCGAGGATGGAGACGAGCTCTCCTTTTTCCACCGTCAGCGAGATATTGTTGAGTGCGGTAAATTGGCCAAATTGTTTGGATATATTCCGCACTTTAAGGAAGTGGCCGGCTTCTTCGGACCTGATCTTCACGAGAGTACTCCGTTGATGGTGTTGTCACTGTTCAGCGGCGCGAGGTCATCCTGCTGAAGAGTTACATGGTGTTTTGACAAAAATTTACGACCGGTTACTTGCGCGGGGCACTCTTACCGTCATAGCGCCTGGTCCACTCTGCGAGGATGCGCTGACGGTTTTTAGCCGCCCACATCAGATCATTATCGATCAGGACCGTACTCGGATCAGCCGGCCAGCCTTTGGGGGCATCGACTTTGATATCGGTGGCAACGATCGGGTAGACCTTGGCGTACATGGCCATGGCGTCTTTGCTGATGGCCCAGTCGAGGAAGGTTTTAGCGTCCTGTTTGATGCGCGGTTTTTTGATCAGGGCGTTCGCCTCAACATCGTAGCCGGAACCCTCTTTCGGGAAGGCGATTTCAACCGGCTCACCTTTGCTGCGTTGTTTGAAGCCGCGGTAGGCGAAAGACAGGCCGATCGGAAACTCTCCTTTGCCGGCCATTTTGGCGGGCTTGGAACCGGAGTGGGTGTAGAGAGCGATGTTTTTGTGCAGGTTGTCGAGATAATCCCAGCCGGCATCTTCTCCCATCAGCTGCAGGATGGCGGAAACGGTCAGGAAACCGGTACCGGAAGACGCGGGGTTCGGCATAACCAGATAACCGCGGTACTCGGGACGCAGCAGGTTGGCATAGGACTGTGGCATTTTCAGGCCGAGTTTCTTCATCTCGATGGTGTTGCCGACGATACCGGTGACCCAGGCTTTGATGCCGACCCAGTGTGCGGTTTTGTTGATGGAATCTTTCATGCCGGGCTTGATTTTCTCAATTCCCTTCGGATTGTAGGCGGCGAGCATCCCCAGATCATCGGCGACCAGCAAAGAGGTTGCAGCAGTGCCCCAGACGACATCAGCGACCGGGTTGTCTTTCTCGGCCAGCAGGCGAGCGGTGATGATACCGGTGGAATCACGCACCAGGTTCAGTTCGATGTCAGGGTGCTTGGCTTCGAAATCTTTGCGATAGACCGAGATCTCGTCATCTTCCAGGGCGGTGTAAACCACCAGCTTTCCGGCCATGGCCGTGTTGACACCCAGAACCGTCAACAGGACTGAGCAAATTGCCAGGCTGAGTCTAAATTGCTTTACAAGCGCTTTCATGATGGTTTCTCCTGAGGTTGTTTGTCGGTTAAAGAGACTTCTGTTGCACGGGTTCAGGGCTTCTCTCCCTGAGCAATTTTTCGGTTGATGGTGGCAATCAATGCGGGAAGCTGTTCGAAGCCGTCGATCACGTAATGGGCTCCGGCCTCCAGCATTGTCTGGCGGCCCTGATTCATTCGTACTGCCAGTTCTTCGGGGTCCAGCTCTTTGATTTCATCATGATTCAGGCCGAGCATGTTGCCGGTCATGATCACGCCGACGCTCCAGCTCCCGGCGTTGCGACCTGAAACCACATCGGGTAGGGTGTCGCCGATATTGATAGCCGTTGCCGGCGGGAAAGTGCTGCTCCAGACAGCGGTGGATCATCCAGGGGGCTGGCCGACCGGCGACCACATCTTCGGCGCAGCAGGCCGTATCCGGGACAAACCCTTGTCCGGCGGCGCAGGCAAGCACCACCGTCAGCATCTCCCGGTTGTAGCCGGTGGTGGCACCGATGCCGATTCCCTGCTCTTTCAGCCAGGCCGCCACTTCGGGGACCCCGGGGATGATTTCGCCGTAACTGGGCAGCACTTCCAGCTGCAGAGGAATGAACTCGGCGTACAGGGCATCGATGTCTGCCTCTGTCCAGTTATGGCCTTCATGGGTTTCGCGCCATTGCTCGGTGACGTTCTCCATCGAGGCAATGGCATGGATGTGAGCACGCTTCTCCAGACCCATCGGAACCCGGACCTGTTTCTGGCTGATCGTCAGTCCATGCCGGTGGAATAATTCAATAAAAGCCCCGGCAGGGGCGGAACTCCCGTAGTCGATTGTGGTTCCGGCGAGATCGGTAATCACGGCTTGAATCATGCTGTCTCCATTCGGTCGGTAAATTGCTTATGGCTTTGGTTTCGGCGGCGAACTCAAGGAAGGAGCTGAAGGTGTTCAATTCCTTGTATTCAGGGAGGTAGATCAGATACTGGTTGGCAATCATCTGAGGCAAGCAGCGCCATCACCATAATGACAACTCAGCCCGATACTGTTTTTCCTGCTCCCGTAATTGCTGGGATACCACCGGTTGGCTGAGATCCAATCCCTGAGCAGCTTTGGTGTAGCTTTTAGTGCGAACTGCAGCATCAAGGGCTTTGAGTTGAGGGATGTTCATTGCGCTCACCGATCCATATCGGTAAATGTTATGGAGGCATTTTTACTGTGAGTGCGTTAGGCAGGAGTTA
>JAADGW010000156.1 GCA_013152145.1 Deltaproteobacteria bacterium | reverse complement strand
GGGATCATGGCAAGCGGTTGTCCAATGATAATGATGCAGCAACAGACCTCTCACCCCTGTTTCGGTGGGGATCACAGCAAGGCGGGACGCATCCACCTGCCGGTCGCCCCGGGGTGCAACATCAAGTGCGGTTTCTGTGAACGTCGGTTCGACTGCAGCAACGAAAGCCGCCCCGGAGTCACCAGCCGGGTGCTGACCCCGCAACAGGCGGTCGAGCGGGTGCGGCAGGTCAAACAGCATATGGATTTAAACGGCGGGGCCAAGCTGAAGGTCGTCGGTATCGCCGGTCCCGGCGACCCGCTGGCCAACCCGAAAACTTTTGCGACCTTCAAACTGGTGCGCGAGGCCTTCCCGGAGATGACCCTCTGCCTGTCGACCAACGGTCTGCTGCTCGAAGAACTGCTCGCCGAGATCCTGGCGGCCGAGGTGCACAGTCTGACCGTAACGATCAACGCCCTTACGCCGCAGAGCGGGGCAAATATCTATGAATGGGTCCACTACCGCGGGCAGCGCTTTTCAGGAGAGCGGGCGGCGGCGTTCCTGCTGGAGAAGCAGCTGGCCGGAATCAAGGCCGCCGCCGCGGCCGGGTTGATGATCAAGATCAACCATGTCTACATCCCCGGCGTTAACGACCACGAAACCCTCGACCTGGCGGTGCGGGTGCGCGAGCTGGGGGTGAGGATGATGAACATCATTCCGGTGATTCCGCTCGGTCGGTTCAAGGCTGTCGAACCGCCCTCCGAGGCGAGCATGGAGATGATCCGCAACCGGGCGGAGCTGATCCTCTCGCAGGCGCGCCACTGCAAACAGTGCCGCGCCGACGCTGCCGGGCTGGTCGGTCAGGATATCGATCTTGAGCAGTTACCGGCCCTGGCCAGCTAGGAGGACCGTCATGACCCCGGAATTGATCCCGTTCCTCGCCACCGCTATCTTCGTCGTGGCATTGCTCTACGCCGGTGTCGGCCATGGTGGTGCGTCGGGTTACCTGGCGATGATGGCGCTGTTCGGCCTACCGCCGGAGATGCTCAAGCCGACGGCACTGCTGCTCAATATCGTGGTTGCCGGTGTCGGCACTTATCTCTACTACCGTGCCGGCCAGTTTTCCTGGCGGGTCTTCTGGCCGTTTGTGATCACTTCGATACCGGCCAGCTTTCTCGGCGGATATTTCAACCTGCCGCCGGAGTATTATCGCCCGGCGCTCGGTCTGGTGCTGCTGTTTGCCGCCTGGCGGCTGTTTGCCCGTAAGGATCAGCGGGATGACCAGCCGGTCCCGCCGCCGATCGGGGTTGCCATGTTGATCGGTGCAGTGCTCGGTTTTGCGTCCGGGCTGATTGGTGTCGGTGGTGGGATTTTCCTCAGTCCGCTGATGATTCTGCTCGGCTGGGCCCGGGTTCGTCAAGTCTCCGGGATTGCCGCCCTGTTCATCCTGGTCAATTCGATCTCCGGACTGCTCGGTCATCTGAGCAGCCTGCAGTATCTGCCGGACTATGCTCCGCTGCTGGCCGGTGTGGCGCTGGTCGGGGGTTCGCTCGGGGCGCTGTGCGGCAGCCGCCACCTGCCCGTGGCAACGATCCTCAAGGCGATGTCGTTCCTGCTGGTCCTGGCGGGAGGAAAGATGTTTTTACTTTGAAGGTCCTGATTGAATTATTGAGGGAGGGTGCCCTCCCTCAACTATTTTCAACAACAATTGCTCATCTCAACGTTGCAAAAACCGCTTCGCTGACTCAACCTGGGGCGAATCGGGATATTCATCGATCAGCTTCTGCATGGTGGTCCGAGCATTTTTACGATCTCCGAGCGCATTGAAGGCCAGTGCCTGCTTGAGCATTGCAGCCGCCGCCTTGGGGTGCTTGGAATATTTGCTGATCACGTCCTGAAACTGCAAGATTGCCAACTCATACTTCTTTTCGCCGTACAGAGCGTCGCCGATCCAGTAGAGCGCGTTGACGTACAGGTCATGCTGTGGATACTTTTTGATAAAGGTTTCCAGCAGCTTCTGCCCTTCGACATAGGCGTTGTCTTTGCGGATCTTGTCGAGCGCCCGCTGGTAAAGCTGTTCGGCGGTTTCCTGCGTCGGCTTTGCCGCCGCAGGTGTCTCCGGCCGGGGTGCCGGTGCCTGCACAACGGGTCGCTGTTCCAGCGCGTCAACCCTGGTCGCCAGCGAATTGAACTGCAAGCCCATATCATCCTTGACCAGCTGCAGTTCATCGCTCAACTGTTGATTATCACGACCGAGATCATCCAGACGGCCATTGACCGACTGAAATTCAACCCGCAGGTTATCAAGTCCCGCCTGCAATTCCGCCACCTGCCGCTGCAAGGCATCGCCATCGGCAAAACGGCTGCCGGCGGCATCAGCTTTCTGCACTTCCAGTTGATTGAGCCGTCGCTTCATTACCTCCAGATTCTTCTCCATCCGCAACTGACTTTCAGTCGGCATGCAACCCACCAGCAGCAGCAAACCGAGCAATGTCAACAACAAACGCATCTGTAGGCCTCCTAAACTAAAAAGGGCCGCACATCAGCAATGCGCGGCCCGAAGAAACAATCAGCGCCGATCAGCGCCGGACCCTGAACTCGGCACGACGATTTTTAGCCCAGGCTACTTTATTATCAGCCGGGTCAAGAGGCCGCTCTTCACCGTAGGAAATAACACTCAATCGATCAGCGGCAATGCCGAGGGAAACCAGATAATTCTTGGTTGCCAGAGCACGTTTTTCACCAAGCGCCAGGTTGTACTCATCAGAACCACGATCATCACAGTGGCCTTCAACCTGGACCTTAACTCCCGGTGCGGCCTTGAGCAGCGCGGCATTATCGGCCAGTATCTGCTTGGCATCGTCGGTCAGCACATACTGATCAAAATCGAAATGGATCCGCTGCAAACCACTGGCTGCCCGGGTGGCAGCAGCTTCAGCAGCGGCGCGGGCAACGGCGGCTTCATCGACCTGCTGCTCAACCACCACCACCGGCTGTTCTTCAACAACGGCAACTTCAGCCGGCTCTTCAATAACTGTCTCTTCGGCAACCGGCTTTTTGGCGCAACCGGAGGCCAGCAGAGTCAGAGCAAAAAGCATCACCAACAGGCGAGCAATGTTAAACTTGTTCATAACAACCACTCCTTTCGCATATGCGATAAAATGTCAACTTAATGTAAGAATCACTATTTGGATTCGATACTTCGCTCATTATACAGAAGCGTCGCACAAAAACAACTCCCGTTTACAGGCTTTTAGCGGAGCCGACCGCGATTTACCAGCGTCCCGACCAGGCCGGATGACTGTCGCTGCTCCCCGGTGCTGAAATTCGTCGTGCCCCGGTGCCGTCGGCACGCATCATCCAGATCGATTTCTCGTTGTTCTCATCGAGAGAGTAGACCAGAAAGCGGCCATCCGGACTCCAGCGGGGATGCTCTTTGCTGCCCGGCCCGAACGTCAACTGCCGTTCGTCGCTGCCATCCGGTCGGATGGAAAAGATGTTGAACTGCCGATCCTTCAAACGGGCAAAGGCGATCCGCCCCCCTTTCGGATTCCAGGCCGGTGTGGCGTTGTATTTCCCCGCGTAGGTCAAACGCTTCACCGCCAGAGTGTTAATATCGACGATAAAAATATTCGGATTACCGCGCCGATCGGAAACAAAGGCAATCTGTTGCCCGTCCGGACTCCAGCTCGGATCGACATCGATGCTGTAGTGATTGGTCAACCGCTTGTGAATCGTGCCGTCGGTACCGATCAGGTAGATTTCCGAGTTCTTGTCTTTCGACAGGGTCAGAGCGATCTCCCGGCCATCAGGGCTGTAACGGCCGCCGATATTCAATCCCGGTTTCAGGGAGAGCCGTGATTCTCGCCCGGTATAGATCTCTTTGCGATAGAGATCGGGATTGCCCTTTTTATAGGAGGTGAAGATCAGTTCCTTGCGGGTCGGGGAAAAATCGGGGTTGAGAACGATGGAACGATGATCGGTCAGCCGCACCGGGTTATGGCCGTCGACATCCATCAGATAAAGCTCTTTGTAACCGGTCCGCTTGGAGATATAAGCGATCCGGCTGTTGAAGGGGCCGAGTTCACCGGTCAGGCTGAGCAGCACCTGATCGGCAAAGCTGTGGGCGATCCGGCGCACGTCTCTGAGTTTGCCGAAATAACGCCGTCCGGTCAGCAGACGACGGGAAACCACATCGTAGAGTCGCAGCTCAACGATCAGCTTCTCCCCCTCGAGGCGGTAGCCGCCCTTGATCAGGGCATCGGCACCGAGCATCCGCCATTGGCCGAAATCGACCTGGGTGCTGTGCAGGGTCAGCTTCTTTGCGTCCGCCAGAAAAGATTCCGGATCGACCAGGTCGAATAATCCCGAAAAGGTGAGATCATTCTCCAGGACTTGCTGAAACTCCTCAGCAATCCCCGCCTTTGCAGTTCCCATCGGCAGCAACGGCACGATTGCCAGAGGAATGGTCTGCTCGCCCGGCGCGCTGATCTCAATTCTGACCGCCAGCGCGGGGACGGCAAGCAGGCTGCAAAACAGGAGGGTAAGCAATGCTGCTCGGTATATCTTCATGGCTTGTCCAACATATCCTTGAGATTGAAAGTGACGTCGAATTCCGTTTGCTGTTGTAACGGCTGTCCCAGATCTTTCGATTTGAGGATAGCCCGCAGCAGGGAGCTGTCGAACACCTCGTTCCCCGACTTGCGCTCAAAACGGTAGTGCAGTAATTTTCCGGAGGTGCTGTAAACCAGAACAACCTCAGCCTCAAGGTTACGGGTATTCAACTGATACCGGGACAGCCGCCATTGTTGAGTAATGAATTCACGGACGTAGTCGCGTTCATCAACTCCGACCTGGTCGCCCTTGCCGGTGACGGAACCGACCGGGGCATTCCTGACCGGTGATTCAACCTGCCGACTCTCCGCCGCAACAGCGGCCCGCAACATATCAAGCTTGGCCTGTCGGGCTTTTTCCGCCTGCTCCTGCCGCTGTTTGTCACGCAACTGTTGCAAACGCCTCTGCAGGGCAGTTTCCTGGGCCTCGCTGACTGCCGGCTTCGGTTTGACGACCGGTTTTGATTTGATGACCGGCTTCGGAGCCGGCCTGGACTTCGCTTTCACCGGTACCGGCTTTGCTTTCGGCTTTGCTTTCGGCGGTTTCGGTTTTGGCGGGAGCGGTTTCGGTGGCTTCGACTTCAACTTTACCTTCGGCGGCGACTTTTTCTTTTTTGTCAGCACCGCTTCAGGACGTCCGGCCTGCGGGTTCTTGACCGGTTTGTTGACCAGGTTGACTCGGTAGACCGTTGGCCTGACCCGCTCTTTCGTCGGAAACCAGAGGGTCTGATAAAGAATCGGCAGCAGCAGGTGCAGCAACAAAGACACCAGCAGCATCCACCGGAGACCGGGGTCAACCGCTGACTGTAACTGCCGCCAGCGCTGTTTGCGGGAAGACTCCATGGGGGCGCTGCTACTCCTCGGGGAGGCGGGTCACCATTCCCAGCGTTTCAACCCCGGCACGCTTGACCGCCGCCATCACCTGCACCACCCGGCCGTAGGGAACCCGCTGGTCGGCCTCAAGAAAAACTTCCCGCTCCGGCTTCCCTTTCAGCGCCTGTTTCAATACCGGACCGAGTTTGCTGACCTGCCTGACCTCGGCCTTGCCGATAAAGATTTTGCCGTTCCGTTCCAGGGTTATCACCAGCGGCTCCTGCTGCTGCGGCAGCCCGGGAGCTTCCGCAACTTCCGGCAGGTTGACCTGCACCCCCTGATCGAGCATCGGCGCGGTGACCATGAAGATGATCAGCAGGACCAGCATGACATCGACAAAGGGGGTCACGTTGATCTGCGACAGGCTGCTGCGCCGTCCACGTAAGGGGCTGCCGACGTCCATTTAACTCCCTCGCTCCATCCGCTCGACGATATTGAGAAACTCCTGGCTGAAGTTATCCATCTCACCGATCAGGACATTGACCTTGTTGAGAAAGTGGTTGTAACCCATAACCGCCGGAATCGCAGCCGCCAGCCCGATCGCCGTGGCAATCAGGGCCTCGGAGATCCCCGGCGCGACCACCGCCAGCGAGGCGCTGCCGGTCTTGCCGATACCGTGAAAGGCGTCCATAATTCCCCAGACGGTCCCGAACAGACCGATAAACGGGGCGGTGGAACCGGTAGTGGCGAGAAACGTCAGGTACTTCTCCAGCCGGTGGGTTTCCTGGGTGGTGGCCCGGCGCAGCGCCCGACCGACGATCTCGGTGGTATCCATCCGGGTCAGAAAATCACCGTTGTCAGACGGCTCGACAGATTTCTTTTTCAGTTGCAGCATCTCATGGTAACCCTCACGGAACAGGGTGGCCAGCGGCGAATTGGCAAACTCTTTGACCCCTTGACCGACCAGGTCGAAACGCTTTTTGCTCCAGAAAAAATCGAGAAACCGCTCCGATTCCTTGATCGCCTTCTGCACAACGGTGAATTTGTAGAAAATGATCGCCCAGGAAACCAGCGAAAAATAGAGCAGGATCAGCAGAACCAGTTTAACCACCGGCCCGGCCTGAAGTACCAGATCAAACAAGAGCTTTCTCCTTTTTCCAAGGAGGCGGAAAAGACCGCTTCCGGATAAAAGTTACCTTGATATGCGCCAGATTATCCGGCAGCCGTGATGGCAAGTCAAGTTAGCTGTTTTCGGTGAAAATATGGCTGAGATGCTGCTGAAGATAGCGTGCTGTCCGCGTTTTGGGCGAACGCCGTAAAAGGTTCAGCAGGCTGCGCGGATCGTCCAGATCTTCCCAGCTGCCAAGGGTCTCGGCGACGATACCGTAACGCTCGGCCCGCCGCAGGGTTTCCGCCAGGACAGTATCCGTGCTCCAGTGGATCGCTTCAAACAGTTCCGGCCGATGAACCGACTCGCCGATCAGCACGTAACCGCCGTCCGTTGCCGGAGCCAGGACCAGCTCGACCTGTTGCAGGGCGGCAAACGCCTGCGCCACCAACGGTAGCGGTAGATCGGGAGTATCGCTGCCGATCAGAATCGCCTGATGATAGCCCTGTTGCAGAAATCCGCACAGAGAACCGGCCATCCGGGCCCCCAGATCAGGTCCCCGCTGCGGCTGCAGAGTGATGTCGGGAAACTCCCGTTCGAACCAGCTCCGCTCTCCGGCATAACAGATCGCCAGATCGCAGCCGCCGACGGCCTGCATTCGGGAGACGGTTTCAACCAGACAACACTGATACAGAGCGGCAGCCTCAGCCGGAGAAAGGGGGGGGGAGAGCCGGGTTTTACACTGACCGGGGAGCGGCTGCTTGGCATATATCCCCAGGATTGCCCGGCAGGCGGTTTTTTGCGGCGAGTTATCCACCTCTTCCACAGACTTATCCACAGCTGCCGGGTTTCTGCTCTTCCAGCATGGCATACGCCGAGTGGTTGTGGATCGACTCAAAATTCTCGCACTGGATTCTGAACCAGTTGATGGCGGGGACGGTCCGCAGCTTTTCGGTCACCGCCCGGACCATATCCTCGACAAACATCGGGTTATCGTAGGCCTGTTCGGTGACCAGCTTTTCATCCTCCCGCTTGAGCAACGAATAGACCTGACAACTGGCACACTCCTCGACCCAGAGGATCAGATCTTCGAGCCAGATATGCTCGCTGTAACGGATCTGCACCGTGACCACACTGCGCTGGTTGTGGGCGCCGCGCTCACTGATCTCTTTGGAGCAGGGGCAGAGGGAGGTGACCGGAATACTGGCCTCGAGAACGAAATCAAACTGTCCGTCAAGGGTGCCGATCATCCGGCACTGGTACTCGAGCAGGCTGCGGGCTCCCGAAACCGGAGCCCGCTTTTCGATGAAATAGGGGAAATCCAGCTCCAGATGGGCACGGTCCGCTTCCAGCCGCTGCTTCATTTCGGCAAGAATCGCCTCCATGTTTTCGACACTGATGCCGCCATGGTACCGGTTGAGCACTTCGATGAAGCGGCTCATGTGGGTCCCTTTGAACTGCTCCGGCAGATCAACATACATGTTGACCCGGGCCACCGTGTGCTGCTGCTCCCGGAACTTGTCGAGGACCACGATCGGGTAGCGGATATCCTTGACCCCGACCTTGTCGATGGCGATGTTGCGGTTGTCAGAGCTTTTCTGCAAATCGGGCATGTTCGGCATTGAATAACCCCTTTACCCGCACCCGACGTAAGCGACCGGATCTTCGCAGCCGGCCTCGGCAAACCCCTTGAGGCGCAGCCGGCAGGAATCGCAGTGCCCGCAGGAGAGCCCTTCAGCGGTCGGATCATAGCAGGAATGGGTGAACCGGTAATCAACGCCGAGCGCCAGCCCGGTCTGGATAATCTGCGCTTTGCTCAAATTGATTAACGGGGCCTGAATCCGGTAGGGATTCCCCTCGATCCCGGCCTTGGTCGCCAGCTTGGCCAACTGCTGGAAAGCTTCGATAAATTCGGGACGACAATCGGGATAACCGGAGTAGTCGAGAGCGTTGACACCGATAAAGATATCGGACGCGCCGAGAACTTCCGCCCAACCGAGGGCAAAAGAAAGGAAGATGGTGTTGCGCGCCGGTACGTAAGTGACCGGAATCGCCTCGTCGCCGGCCCCATCCTTGGGCACCTCGATGTCACCGGTCAGGGCGCTGCCGCCCATCTGCCGCAGGTTGACCTCGATCACCATATGCTCTTCGGCCCCGATCAGCGGTGCATATTCACGCGCCTTTGCCAACTCCACGGTGTGTCGCTGGCCGTAAGCGAAACTTAGCGCATAGGTGGCGAACCCCTGATCGCGAGCAATCGCCATGCAGGTCGTTGAATCGAGCCCGCCGCTGTAAAGAACTACAGCCTTTTTCATCGGTTTTATCCTCGTTGCGGTGTAACTATTCGGCAACGCGAGGTCATCTGGCTGAATAGTTTACGTTGTGGTTTGAGTTATGCTGCTGTCAAAAGTTTAAAAGACCTCGCCACCAGAGGCACAGCCTGCAAGCTTCGAGCAACCTGGTGGCGAATCGATTCCGGTCTTCCCTTGCGCGGAGCTTAGGACTATTGCCCCCCGGGCGTCAAGCATCGGACTTGTACACTTCGTAGAAATTACCGGTGCCGAGACGATGGACCTTGAGCAGGTTGGTGGTGCCGGGGGCGGAAACCGGGCTGCCCATGGTGATCACCACAACCTCGCCGCACTGCAACAGCCCCGCTTCGAGGACTGTCTTTTCGACCGAGCGGATCTGCGCTTCGGTGGTTCCCTGGATATCGACCTGCAGCGAACGGACCCCGCCGTAAAGAACCAGCTGCTGCCGAACCCGCTGCGACGGGGTTGCCGCCAGAATCGGCAGTCCGGGCCGGTACTTGGCGACCAGTGCCGCCGTGCTGCCGGTCTGGGTAAAAGCGATAATCGCCGCAGCCCCGATATTTTTCGCCACCTGACAGGCCGACTGGCCGATCGCTTCCGGCAGGTTACGATCGCCGTCGGTCGCCGGTGAAAACTCAAACAGTCGGGCGCGCAACTGCGGATCAGCCTCGACATCACGCGCCACCCGGTCCATCACCTCAACCGCCGCCACCGGATAACGCCCGGCCGCAGTCTCCCCCGAAAGCATCACCGCATCGCTGCCATCGAGAATTGCGTTGGCGACATCGGACGTTTCAGCCCTGGTCGGTCGCGGGTTGACGATCATACTCTCCAGCATCTGGGTGGCGGTAATCACCGGCTTGCCCTGGTGATTACACTTACGGATGATCATCTTCTGGATCAGGGGAACCTGCTCCGAGGGGACCTCGACGCCGAGATCGCCGCGTGCCACCATAACACCGTCGGTCGCCGCCAGAATCGCATCGAAATTCTCCACCGCTTGCGGTTTTTCAATTTTGGCGATCACCTTTAAAAACGAACCCTGCTGATAAATAAGCTGTTTGAGCCGGTCAACCTCGGCAGCAGTGCGAACAAAGGAGAGGGCGACCCAATCGAGTTGATGGTCAATACAGAACTGCAGATCGCTCAAATCTTTCTCGGTCAGTGCCGGGGCTGAAATCTTGACCCCCGGCAGATTGATCCCTTTGCGATCTTTCAATTGGCCCCCGACCTTGACCAGGCAATAGACGTTTCCCGCCGACACGCGCAACACTTCCAGTTCCAGTTGACCGTCATCCAGCAGAATCTGATCGCCGCTGACCACATCCTGCGGCAGAGCCTGATAGGTGGTCGGTATCAGACCGTCCGCGCCTTCGACAGTG
Organism: Deltaproteobacteria bacterium; assembly: GCA_013152145.1. Lineage (GTDB taxonomy): Bacteria > Desulfobacterota > Desulfuromonadia > Desulfuromonadales > Geopsychrobacteraceae > Malonomonas. The sequence goes on along the minus strand of JAADGW010000156.1, from coordinate 11,448 downwards.
GTGGTCGTAATCACCACCTCCTGCCCTTCGGTCAGTAACTGGCTGCCGTTTTTCATCAACCCGGTGCGGATTTTCGGTCCCTGCAGGTCGCCGAGAATCGAAACCGCCTGCTGTTGCCGATGGGAGAGATCTCGAATCATCGAGATCCATTCCGCTTTCTGTGCGGATTCACCGTGGGAAAAGTTAAGTCGAAAGACATCGACTCCAGCGGTAAGCAATTGTTCCAACTGCTCTTTTTCTGCACAAGCAGGACCGACCGTAGCAACAATTTTAGTACCTCGATACATAAGCTGTTCCTCCCGAACCATGCGCAACAGACCGATATACACAGTCTGTCAGGTTAAAAACCAACTCAACAAATCACGACGATTATTTATCACCATAAGAATAGCAGCAGTTGCTCCTTTTCCGGCCGTCGTGCTATAAAAATTACTTACTTTTGTCAGAACTTGATGAGCTTCGAAAGAGCAACGGTAAAAAAGGTTGCTCTTCTCATGAGACAGTACAACATGACCCGATTTATTAAATACACCCTGCTGGGTCTGATCGGCCTGCCGCTGCTCGGTGCGGCGCTGTTGGTCGGTGCCTATTTCTATGTCTCGGCAACCCTGCCGAAGGTGGAAACCCTCGCCGATTATCACCCGCCGCTGATCACCCGCATCTATGCTGACGACGGCACCATCATCGCCGAGTATTCGCGCGAGCGGCGGATCCTGGTGCCCTTTGAAAAGATCCCGAAAGCCCTGGTACAGGCCTTTGTCGCCGCTGAGGATGCCAGTTTCTTCAAGCACCAGGGGATCGATTTTACGTCCATCCTGCGGGCGGCGCTGAAAAACCTTAAAGCGGGGGGGATTACCCAGGGGGGCAGTACCATTACTCAACAAGTGGCGAAGAAGCTGCTGCTGACCTCGGAACGAACCTTTTCCCGCAAGTTCAAGGAGGCGATCCTCGCCTGGCGGATGGAAAAAGCCTTGACCAAAGAGGAGATTCTCTACCTCTATCTGAACCAGATCTATCTCGGTCACCGTGCTTACGGCGTCGAAGCGGCGGCGGAAAACTATTTCGACAAAAATGTTGATCAGCTGACCCTGGCCGAGTGCGCAATCCTTGCCGGGTTGCCGCAGGCCCCGAGCCGCTACTCACCCTATCGTCATTACCGGCGTGCCATGAAGCGGCAGAAGTATGTGCTGGGGCGGATGGTCAAAGAGGGCTTCATCACGGCCGAAGAGGCTCAGCGGGCCGGTGCGGAAAAGGTCGTCATCAAACCGCGGCTGAACAACCTGCTCGATGTCACCGCCTACTTCAATGAACAGGTCCGCCGCTACCTGGAAAAACGCTTCGGCAGCGAGCTACTCTACACCGGTGGGCTGCAGGTTGAAACCAGTATCAACCTGGCGATGCAGAAGGTTGCCCGCCGGGCGGTTAAAGATAATCTGCGCAACCACGACAAGCGGCAGGGGTTCCGCCCGGTACAACAGGTGCTTGATGAAACCGCCCAACAGCAGTTTCTTGAACGTCAGTTGAAGACCCAGACAGACAAACCGCTGAGCAACGGCAAAATAACCCAGGCGCTGGTCATCGGCCAGCAGCAGGACAACATCCTCTGCCGGATCGGCTCCGCGACCGGAACAATTTCGATCAAACAGAGCAAGTGGGCGGCACCGATCCGGGTCGTCGCCGCCGATGTGCCGCCGACCGGCAACAAAGGCCAGGAAAAAGAGACCCGCCTGCCGCTCGGATCGGTCATCGATGTCCGGATCGTCGACACCAGCAGTGACCCCTGGCGGCTCAAACTGGAACAACATCCGTTGGCCCAGGGAGCGCTGATCGCCATCGATCCCTTCAGCGGCCAGATCAAGGCGATCGTCGGCGGTTACGATTTCGCGGAAAGCCAGTTCAACCGGGCGATCCAGGCCAAGCGGCTGCCCGGTTCGGCGATCAAGCCGATTCTTTACGCGGCAGCTCTCGACAAGGGCTACACCCCGGCCAGCATGATTCTCGACACCCCGTTGATCTACGAAAACGGAAAAACCGACAGCGGTCAACCGGAAGAATGGAAACCACGCAACTACGAAGAGAAATTCTACGGGCCGACCAGCTTCCGTCAAGCCCTGGCTCATTCACGCAACGTGGTGACGATCAAAATCCTTGAGGATATCGGCCTCAACTACGCGGCCAATTATGCCAAAAAACTCGGTATCGAAACGCCGCTGCAGCGTGACCTGACCATGGGGCTCGGCTCGACCGCGGTCACCCCGCTGGAGATGCTGACCGCCTATACGGTCTTCGCCAACGGCGGCATTCTGGTGCCGCCGACCTACATCACCCGGATTAAAGACCGCAACGGCCGCATTCTCGAATCGATCGATCCGGCCGACTTTGCCACCGGCATGGCCGCCGATCAGCGGCTGATCCGCAAACCGCCCCGGCGGGTAATTTCACCGGAAACCGCGTACCTGATCACCAATATTCTGGAAAGCGTCGTTCAGGAAGGGACCGGTTGGCGAGCCAAGGCGATCGGCCGCCCTTCGGCGGGTAAAACCGGCACCACCAATAATCTCAAGGATGCCTGGTATATCGGTTATATTCCTCAACTGGCCTGTGTTTCCTGGGTCGGCTACGATCAGGAGCGCCCGCTGGGTAAAAATGAAACCGGCTCCCGCGCGGCCGCGCCGGCCTGGGTGGAGTTTATGCAGGAGGCGATTAAACAGTACCCGGTGGCCAACTTCAAGGTCCCCGACAGTATTGAATTCCACGCCATCGATCCAAAAACCGGTCTGCTCATGGCCGCAGACAATCCCCGGGCGCACTATGAAGCCTTTGCCCCGGGAACCGCCCCGACGCGGAAAAGCCAGGACGATCAGCTCAAGGCCCGGGATTTTTTCCGCCTCGACCTCGAAGGCACGTTCTGAGCGACGACCGGACCCGCCCTTGATAAAAAAAGAAGCAGCATTGCAGCTGCTTCTTTTTGCCCCTCTCCAAGCTGTTCACCTGGCAGGGCTAGCCGGGTGCCTGCTGCGATTCGTTCGCTCGACTGCCACGCTGGACCCGGGCCTTGAACATCCGGTTCAGGACAATATCGATCTGCTCGGGAGTCATCCAGCCGTGAGCAAAGCAGATGGCTCCGAGAACCCGATGTGGCCGCGCGGAAAGATCGTCCTCGACCTGCTCATCAAGCGACTGTTTCAACTGTGCCCGGCTGATAAAACCAAGTTCCACGGCAATCGTTCCGAAACGTGAACAATAAGGTCCGTTATATTTTCTGGCCAGACTCATCATGTCGATCCCCTCTTCCCCTTCCGGCAAAAATTCCCGTCAGTGGCCCCGATTAGCAAACCAGCGGTGCTATGACCATTTTACCGTGAAAAAACGCTCTTCAGGCGTGACAAAAATGCTCCGGATAGTCGGTGAAAATACCGTCCACCCCCCAGTCCCGTAAGCGCTGCAACTGCGGTCGATCATTGACCGTATAAGCCAGAACTTTTCGCTTTCCGGCCCTTGCTTCGGCCAGCAAGTCTTGATTTATACTGCCTTTTTTCAGATGCAATGACCAGACATCCAATTCGTTCGCCAACTGCCAGAGATGCCGGTTCGCAGTCTTCGCCACCAGCGCCAACGGCACCTGCGGCAACAAACCCGCCAGCTTTCTTAGCTCATCCTCATTCAATGATGATGCCAAAACCGCAGCCGGCTTCAGCAGGCCGGCAACAAACCGTCGCCGCAGCAACTCGGCCACCGGCTCACCGGTCCCGACCCCTTTCAACTCGACATTGACTATCGCCCGGCCGGCGGCCAGGTTGAGGACGTCGGCCAACAGCGGGATTTTTTCTCCCCGCCCCGCGTCGAGGGACCTTAACTGTTCGTAGGTTTGCAGCGCCACCAGCCCATCACCATCGGTTGTCCGTTCAAGTGCCGCGTCATGGATCACCACCAATTCACCGTCCGCGCTGAGGTGGACATCCAGCTCCAGCCAGCGGGCACCGGCTGCCAATGCTTTTTGAAACGCCAACAGGGTGTTTTCCGGCCAGTGACCGCTGGCGCCCCGGTGGGCGATACAGATGAAATCTTGCATCGTTGCCTCTCCAAACAACACGAGCCGCTCCGGAAGGGGCGGCTCGCTGAGATCTCCGACCGTTCAGAGATCAGTATAGCACTGCTGGGATCAGGGGCAGGTCTGGATGCCACCGTGGCGGATAATTTCACCATCGACCTGATAAACCACGTCTTCGGCGATGTTGGTGGCCAGATCGGCCATCCGCTCCAGATAACGGGAAATCGACAGGTAGTAGACCAGACCATCGAGGGAGGTTGGACTGCTGCGGATCGCTTCTTTGACTTTGGCAAAGTTTTCTCTGTGCATCCGGTCAACATCATCATCAAGCTGAATCGTCTTGCGCGCCATGTCGGCGTCCCGCTCCACCAGCGAGTCGAGAGCCATTTTCAGCAGGTTTTCCACCAGCTCGGCCATGGTTTCGACATCATAAGGACAATCAACCTTGATCGCACCACTCAGGTCGATCGCTCGATCGGCAATATTGACGGCAAAATCGGCAACCCGCTCCAGATCATTATTGATCTTCAGCACTGAAACGATAAAGCGCAGGTCGGTGGCCACCGGCTGGTGCAACGCGAGGATTTTCAGGCATTCCTCTTCCAGCTCGATCTCCATGTTATCGATCTGTGCGTCGCCGCCCTTGACCCTTTCGGCCAGCTTGCGATCAGCGCTCAGCAATGCCTGTACCGCCTGTTTGACCCGCTCTTCGACCTCGGCACTCAAAGCGAGCAGTCGATTTTTTAAAATCTCCAGTTCCTGCTGCATTAAAACGGCCATTCTAGTTGTCCTTTCTACCCGAAACGTCCGGTAATATAGTCTTCAGTCTGTTTATTCTGCGGTTTCACGAACAGTTGTTCGGTCTGACCGAATTCAATCAGATTGCCTTCGAACAGAAAGGCGGTGTAATCAGAGACCCGGGCCGCCTGCTGCATGTTGTGGGTGACGATGATGATGGTAAAATTCTCCCGCAGTTTCCCCATCAACTCTTCGACCCGGGCCGTCGACTTGGGATCAAGAGCACTGCACGGCTCATCCATCAGAATGACCTTGGGGTTGACGGCGATCGCCCGGGCAATGCAGAGCCGCTGCATCTGGCCACCGGAAAGGCTCAGGGCGCTGTCGTGCAACCGATCCTTGACCTCATCCCAGAGGGCGGCACTTTGCAGACTGGTTTCGACCCGCTCGTCGAGCAGACGTTTGTTTTTCTCCCCGCCAATCCGTAATCCGTAAATGACATTTTCGTAAATCGATTTGGGAAAAGGGTTCGATTTCTGAAACACCATCCCGATCTTGCGGCGTAACTCGATGATGTCCGTTTTTTTGTGGTAAATATTTTCACCGTCGAGCAATACCTGCCCGTCAACCCGGCTGCCGTCGACCAGATCGTTCATCCGGTTGAAACAACGCAGCAAAGTCGATTTGCCACAGCCTGAGGGACCGATCAACGCGGTAACCCGTTTTTCCGGGAATTTCAGATCGATCCCGTGCAGCGCCCGCGAAGCGCCGTAAAAGAAACGCAGATCCGCAACCTCAATCACCGGATTCTCTATCTTCACACTATTCATCTTTTGCTCTGTCTCCTAAAAGGTTCCAAAAGTGTAGCGTTTTTTCATCTTGTTGCGCAAATGGATTGCCACGCTGCTCATCAGCAGCACGATCAGCACCAGCAGCAGGGTGGTCACAAAGACCATCGGTTTGGCGGCCTCGACGTTGGGCGACTGAAAACCGATATCGTAAATATGAAATCCGAGATGCATAAATTTGCGATCCAGGTGGATAAAGGGAAAGTGACCGTCGATCGGCAGGGAGGGCGCCAGCTTGACCACTCCGGTGATCATCAGCGGTGCCACCTCACCGGCAGCCCGGGCCATCGCCAGAATCAGTCCGGTCATGATGCCGGGTGAAGCCATCGGCAGCTGGACCCGCATCAAGGTCTGAAATTTTGTTGAACCGAGGGCATAGGAGCCTTCACGCATCTCGCGCGGGATGGCGCCAAGCGCCTCTTCGGTGGAAACGATCACCACCGGCACGGTCAACAGCGCCAGGGTTAAACTGGCCCAAAGCAGGCCGCCGGTACCGAAGGTCGGGGTCGGCAGTCGTTCGGGGAAAAAAATCGTATCGATCCCGTGGCCGATTCCATAAATGAAGAAACCGAGGCCGAAGATACCGTAGACGATCGAGGGGATCCCGGCCAGGTTATTGACCGCGATCCGCACAATCCGCACGACCAGACCATCCTTGGCGTACTCGCGCAGATAGACCGCAGCGATCACTCCGAGCGGGAAGGAAAACAGGCTCATCACAAAAATCAACATGACCGTACCGAAAATTGCCGGGAACAGGCCCCCCTCGGTGTTCGACTCGCGCGGCTCCGCGACGATCAGTTCGACCAGCTTGTGGCCATAAAAGATCAGCTTGTCGCCGAACGACATCAGGTTCGGAGCATAGGCCTGGACGATATCGAGCAGGGCGATTTCTTTCTCCCGGCCGGAGGCGTCGGCAAACAGCGCCTTGGCCCGGCGCGCATCCTTCACATATTGGCTCTGCTGCTGGATTAATTCGCCGAATTCGCTATCAAGACGAGTCTTTTTCCGCTCGAGCGCCTGACGCTCCGGAGCCTCCTTCGACACCCCCTGGTAATCATACTTGCGCAGCTTCAGGCGGATCTGCTCCATACGATAACTGAGATCATTCAGTTTATTGTCCATATCGGCAAGCTGCACATGATGTTTCTCGGTCAGCTGCAGTTGCCGCTGCAGGTTCGCCAGCGTTGCCGGAACCGTTTCGTCACGACCGGAGTCAAGCCGCTTGAGGGTCCCGTAGAAATCGCCATGCTCCATCCGCTCCAGAACGATCACCTTGCCCGGCGTACTGACCTTGGCAATCTTCGCCTCGTCAATCCAGCGGAAATCGAGCCCGTTAAGATCCCGGTTGGCAATTTTATACTGCCGCCGTAAACCGGTTTTATCCGCCGTCTCCTCGGTCTTGATCAATTCGCCGTAAACCCGGCTGCCGTCGGTCAGGTGCAGCTCCTCAACGGGAGAAGGCCAGAAAACCCCCAACCCGTTGACCATAATCACGACCAGCAGGGTGATGGCGCTCAGCAGGGTCAGCGACAGGGCCGCGGCCGACAACCAGACCATCGGTTCGCCGACGCGCCAGAATTTATCCATTTCGGTGGATCTCTTTTTCATACTCTGCAAACCTTTTAAAAGCGACCGTATTTGGCCCGCAACCGCTGGCGGACAATCTCAGCGACGGTATTGACGATAAAGGTCATAACAAACAGGATGACCGCCGACAAAAACAGGGTTCGGTAGAGGGTCCCGTCGACCGGAGCTTCGGGGATTTCCACCGCGATATTGGCCGACAGCGGACGCATGCCGTTGAAGATGCTCAGATCCATGATCGCGGTATTGCCGGTTGCCATCAGGACGATCATCGTTTCACCGACGGCGCGGCCGAAACCGATCATGGTACCGGCAAAGATTCCCGGCGAGGCCGATGGCAAGATCACCCGCCAGACCGTCTGCCAGCGGCTCGCGCCGAGCGCCAGCGAGGCCGCCTTGAGGCTGGCCGGGACATTGGAGAGGGCATCTTCAGCAATGGTAAAGATGATCGGAATCACCGCAAAACCCATGGCAAAGGCGATGATGATGCAGTTGCGCGGATCATAACGGGTGCCCATTTCCGTAAACAGCCACTGTTTCAGGTCTCCGGCAAACAACCAGTTTTCCATTCCCGGACCGAGCAGCGCGGCGATCGCGATCGCCATGATCACAACCGGAGCCACCGCGATAAACTCGAAGCCGCGTTCAACCCGCTTCAGCGGCTCGAATTTCCGCATCGCCTGCCAGAGCAGAATACTGAGCATCAACGCGGCAGGAACCAGAATCAGACTGAGAAACAGCGAGCCGAGGGAGCGTTCAATGAGCGGTGCCAGCCAGAGGGCGGCGAGAAAACCGATGATCACCGTCGGAATGGCGGCCATGATCTCGACCGCCGGTTTAATCCCCTCACGCAGCCGCGGTCGGGCGAACTGACTGGTGTAGATGGCGGCAAAAATGGCCAACGGCACAGCAAACAGCATGGCATAGAAGGTCCCTTTGAGGGTCCCGTAGATCAAGGGGGTCAGGCTCAGTTTCGGCTCGTAATCGTCACTGGCCGATGAGGATTGCCAGGCATAGGTCGGTTCATCGTAGCCTTCATACCAGACCTTGCCGAACAGGGTCTTGAGACTGATTTCCGGGTGCGGAATATCGAGCTTCCAACTGAGCAGACGACCATCGGCGGTCAGGGCAATAAGTGCGTTGCCGCGGGTGGTCATATTGTAGTTCTGCAGTTTGTCGCCGACGCCCAACGCCAGCAAAAAGCGCTCGCTGGTCATGTAATCGAGGGTCAATCCATCGGCGGCGGAACTGATCACCGTTTTGTCGCGCGTCGACGGCGAGAGCGACCGGACCGGACCGGCGTGATTCGACAGATTATGGATGCGGGTCAATTTACGCACCCCGGCTTCGTCACGGACCGGGAACCAGGTGCTGACCTGACCCTTGTCATCCCCCACCGCCAGCGAAACATCCCCGAACACCAGAGCGAGCGCGGTAATCGCCCGCCGGTCGGTGAATGCCTGCAGGGTCTCGAGCAGACTCGGTTCTTCATCGTCGGAAAGATCCCAGCGCAGCAGCTCCCCCTGATCAGTGCCGGCGTAGAGTTGCAGACCGTCGTTGCTGAGGGCCAGAGCGGTAATCCGGCCGAGCGCATTCACCTCCAGCTCGTGCTCGGCGCTGCTGACCTCCTCTTCACCGAGGAGGTTTTCCGTCACCGCCCGTATCTGCAACTGCAGGCGATTGTCCGGGTACAGGTTGACCCGGGTCTGTCGGCCATCATCGTTGACCCGCGCCAGGGCCAGGGCCTGGAGTGGCCGTCCGGCGGCCGGGACCGGGAAAGCCGCCCGCTGCACCAGTTGATGGACGATCCGCCGCCGGTTATTGTCGGCCAGGTCGAAAAAAGGGCTGAACTTGACCTGCTCGACCGTCAGTGAACCATCCTTCCAGAGCAGGACATGGTTCAACCGTCCATAACTCTGGACACTGACCAGCGCTTGCTCGCCATCCGGACCGGTCAAGCGGCTCCGGTCGAGTTCCGAACCGTCAGCGATATTAAAGAAGCGAACCTCTCCGGCGGTATCGATAAAATAGCCGGTCTCCAGATATTCATCCATGCCGACCGCCTTTATTCCCGCGGCATCCACCGGCCGGTTGGTCGCATATAATTCGGCCTGAGGAGACAGAAACAGCGGCAGGGAGACCCTGGCGATCAGCACCAGAATAAGAATAACGCTGAAAATAATCAGCATACCGCCGATGGTAATCACCCAGCGGGCGATGCGGTCATTGCGTTTGATTTTTTCGGAAAGCGGGATTCATAAGTCCTCGGTATCATCTGCCAAACACACAAACAGGCTCTGCTCCATTTTCAGGAGCAGAGCCTTATCGAACAATCATTTGCCACGCAGTGAAGGCAAACTAGTCGAACAGCGCCAACTGCTGCTTGGCCAGCTTGGCGGTCAGCGGCAGGTAGCCGTCCTTGACCACGATTTTCTGCCCCTCTTTGGAAAGCACAAACTTCAGGAATTCCTTGACCAGGGTCGGCAGCGGCTTGTTCGGCTCTTTCGCAACATTGATATACAACATCCGGCCGAGCGGGTACTTGCCGTGCATGACGTTTTCGTAGGTCGGTGCGTACTGCTGCTCGCCATTTTTCTTGCTCAGCGAGATCGCCTTGACGCCGGAGGTCCGGTAGCCGATGCCGGAGTAACCGATGCCGGCCTTGTCTTCGGTCACACCGAGAACCACCGAAGCGCTGCCCGGCTGCTCTTTAACGCTATCCTTATAATCACCCTTGAACAAGGCGTGTTTTTTGAAATAACCGTAGGTGCCGGAAGCCGAGTTACGACCGTAGAGGCTGATCTGCTTATTGGCCCACTCACCGGTCAGACCGAGCTGTCCCCAGGAGCTGATGTTGTTCAGCCCACCCTTGTGGGTTTTGGAGAAGATGGCATCAATCTGTTGCAGCGACAGACCGTCGATGGGATTGTCCTTGTTGAGAAAAACCGCCAGGGAGTCGAGTGCCACACCGACGGTGGTCGGCTTGAAACCGTACTTGGATTCGAACTTCTGGATTTCTTTTCGCTTCATTTTCCGCGACATCGGCCCGAGCTGACTGGCTCCCTCGATCAATGCCGGCGGTGCGGTGCTGGAGCCCTTGCCTTCAATCTGGATGTTAACATTCGGGTACTGCTAAGCCTTCGGCCCAGTAGGTCATCATGTTGTTCAGCGTGTCGGAACCAACACTGTTGAGGTTGCCGGCGACCCCCTCAACCTTAACGTAGTCGCTCAGATTGACATCAACCTTGAGCGGCCCGGCAAAGCTGAACGTGGCCGAAACCGCCAGCAGCAGAACAACCATCGTCCCCTTGCACATCGTCATCATCTTCATCGTCTGTAATCTCCTTTTATATGTCAGTTGATGAGCGGGAAGATGCACCTGCAATGTTAGCGTTCGATTAGTGACCGGTAAGGAGTCTGCAAAAGCAGCGGGCGGGAGAAAATAAAGGTGGAAGGGACTGAACCGCGGAGACGGTCCCACCGACAGCGGAAGACAAAATAAGGCACGTGCCGGAACTGCCGGTGAAAACAGTCCCGGCGTCAGCGGGAGATCAGCTCAGCGGAATGACGTAAAACAGGATGGCGAAAAAGTGACAGAGGCTGCCGACCAGCACAAACAGGTGCCAGATGGCATGATTGTAGGGGAGCCGCTGCCAAGCAAAGAAAATGACGCCGACGCTGTAAGCCAACCCCCCGAGCAGCAACAGCACCAGCCCACCGGTCGCCACTGAACTGAGCAGCGGCTTGGCCGCCACCACCACAATCCAGCCCATCGCCAGATAAATGGCCGTCGAAATACCGGCGATTCTGCCGAGCATAGTGGTTTTAAGAATGATCCCGAGCAGGGCCAGCCCCCAGATAGTGCCGAACAGCGACCAACCCCAGGGGCCGCGCAGGCTGATCAGGGTAAACGGGGTATAGGTCCCGGCGATCAACAGGTAAATCGCAATATGATCGATCACCTTGAACACCTGTTTTGCCGCCGGCTGCGGGATGCTGTGATAGAGGGTTGAGGAGGTATAGGAAAGGATCAAGGTTACACCGAAGACACTGCCGGCGATAACATGCCAGGTGTTACCATACAGGCTGGCAAAGCTGACCAGAACCACCAGTCCGCCGATCGACAACAACATGCCGATCCCATGGGTGATACTGTTGGCAACCTCCTCGGCACAACTGTACTCCGATATCTGCGCTGACCGGTTCATCAGGGTTCTCCATTCC
>JAADGW010000162.1:708-5423 GCA_013152145.1 Deltaproteobacteria bacterium | reverse complement strand
ACAGGGTCAAGACCCCAACCCGGTAGTCAGCTTCACTCATCAATTCAGTCCTTTCCTCCACATTATGGCCGACCAGCTCGATCGCGTCACCCTTGCTCAACAACGAGAGCAATGACCCGTCCCCGGGCACCCATCACCTTTTCTTGCTCGCCAACATCCGCCGGGCATTATTAACCACCGGTTGCGATACGTTACGGCTTTTGGCCAGTTCCCGAATATCTTTTTCGGTCAAGAAAGTCATAAACCGCATCGCCTTCTGCAGCGGCGTGCGCGGATGGACAACCAGCGCCTTTTTCATTTCATAATTCTTGATCCATTCGCGATTCAGCAGAATTATGCGGATCAGATCATCACTGGCGCTTCGGTTCTTTGCCACACCAAGCACTTCACCTTCGGTGATGCGGGGATTTTTCAGGACTGCCGTGCTGACCAGCTTGTTCGCTTCGCGAAGCAACAGGGTGCGCCATTCCTTATCTCCGGTCAGTGCCATCTTGATCTTTTCCGCAACCGGCATATCCTGCAGTTCCTGATACTTGCTGAGCTTCTCCTGCTCGAGTTCACCGAGTTCCTCATCCTCAGGTGTGTTGTCGTCACTCGGAGCCGCCGGTTCCGGCGGAAATTCAGGTTCAGGCTCCGGTTCAGGCTCCGGCGGCGGTTCAACCCAGCCGAGCCGCAGCTTCATCAGCTTATCGGCGTGAGGATTATTGATTATCGCCGTTCGCAGCAGCGGCGTTTTGCGGAGCAACTGATCATTGTGCGACAGAATATCAGAACATCACCGGAGCTGTGCCCGGCAAGAAACCGCAGGCTGCGCAGACCGATCATCGGGTGAGCCAGAGCGGCCGCCATCACCACCGAATCACGATAACGGATACGGACGATCAGATCGATAATTGAAGGATGCAGTTCCAGGTTGCTTAACGCCGACAAGAGAATTTTCGCCGGGAGCGTCTTGAAGGTTCCCAGCGATTCTTCTTTCAGCTCCTCATTTTCACCATGGTAAAAAATAAAGAGCACGGTCACCAAGTTGGGGCCGGACATCGGTAAAGCCCCGCGGGCTGCTGCCAACCGAACGTTGTGCCCCCCCCACTTGCTCATGATTTTGGCCACTTCGGCCGGGATTTTTACTTGGACCTTTTCAGGCCCGTTCTGCTGTTCCGACAAAGAATGTTACTCCCGTTGTAAACTATTCAGCAGGATGGCCTCGCGCCGCGAAATAGTTACCTCCCGTTCAACCCGCTGAAAAATAACCGCCAAGGATTATTTACGGACAACCTGTGCCGTCAGTCCCGACTTGCCGATCAGCGCAGCGACCTGCAGGGCGGTTTTCTGATCGGCCTGCAAGGCGATCAACATCTTACCACTCATCTCAACGTCGCTACGAACCTGAGTCACCTTAAGCTTTTTTTTCGCCAACTCCTCAGCATACCTGGCCGCGCGGGTACGATCAGAAAAAGAACCGACATAAATGGCCCAGTCATCACCGTGCGGCAACATAAACGCAGCCCCGATATTAATTTTGATCTTCGCCAGCCTGGCACGGGCCTCAGCCAGTGGATAAACCCCTTCGAGCAAACGGGTCATCGTCACCATACCACGCCCTTTGACCGGTTGTGCTTCAAAACCGAGTTCACGTAATTGCCCGGTGGCTTTTTTCACGGCGGCCCGGTTGAGATAGGGGCCGACCATCACCCGATAGAGGGGCGTTGTTTTAGTCGGAGTCGTTGCTACGAGCGGCCTGGCAACCGGTTTCGTTGTCGCCTCCATCCCCCCGGCAGGTGGGACAGGTGGGCTCGCAACGGCTGCTGTCTTTTCTGTTTCAGGCGCAACCACACTCCCGGCAGCGGCAACCGGTTGCTGCGCAACAGCTTCTTTTGTAACCGGCTCAACGCCGACCGGTCGCTGTGGTATCGGTTGTCTCTGCACGGCATTCGCGGGTTGATCATGAGCAGGAGGACCGCCGCTGAGCAGATAGTAACCGACCCCGAACAGGGCTACGGCCGACAACATCAGCAGAATTAACAGATTGGAAGAACTTCGCCGCGGGGGCACCTCAACCGCCCGGACCTCTCCGGTTGCGATCCCGCTTCCGGCAATATCCTGAAAGGCCTGCGGTTGATCTTCCTCCCCTGCCCTTCCGGTCAAGGAGACATCCTCATCCGGCTGCTGATCGGCTTTGTTTCTAAACAGATCGTCCTGCTCCACCATTCAATCGACCTCCTGCCCTGTCAACTTCCGGCCGCATAAACCGGAGCACCCACAAGGAAGGGATGCCCCGATCACACTCATCAGGCGTTCTCCACCTCGGCCAGAATTTTGGCCGTCTGATGCGACGGCACCTCTTCGTATTTACAGAACTCCATCGAGAACATGCCGCGATCAGACGTCATCGACCGCAACTCCGGTGCGTAGCGCAAGACTTCCGCCATCGGGACTTCGGCTCTGATAACCTGACTGTTGGCCTGCGGCTCGACCCCGACAACCTTCCCGCGCCGCGAGTTGAGATCACCGATAACGTCGCCCATACAGTCGTCCGGGACCGTGATTTCCATGGCCATCATCGGTTCGAGCAGAATCGGATGACACTGCTCCATCGCCTTTTTAAAGGCCATCGAGCCGGCAACCTTAAAAGCCATTTCAGACGAGTCGACCGAGTGGTGAGAACCGTCGTAAAGGGTCACCTGCACATCAACCACCTGGTTTTTGGTCAAGGGTCCGGTCTTCATCGCCTCGATGATTCCCTTGTCAACCGCCGGGATATAATTACGCGGCACAACCCCACCGACCACCTTGTCGACAAATTCATAGCCGGAGCCGCGCGGCAGCGGCTTGACCTCAATCCAGACATCGCCGAACTGACCACGTCCGCCGGATTGTTTTTTGTATTTCCCTTGGATCTGGGTTGATTTACGGATGGTTTCGCGATAGGGAACCTTCGGTTCCTTGAGGATGACCTCGGCACCATACTTCCGCTTCAGACGTTCAACCGCCACTTCCAGATGAATCTGCCCCATCCCGGAGAGCACCATCTCCTTGGTCTCTTCATCGCGGGTGATGGTGAGGGTCGGGTCCTCTTCCATCAGGCGCTGCAGTCCGGAATAGATTTTCTCCTCATCACCCTTGCTCTTGCTCTCGAGAGCGAAGGAGATGATCGGTTTCAGAGGCACCAGCGGCTCATACATGACCTGTTGTTTCAGATCGCAGAGCGTATCCCCGGTCGCCGTAACTTTCAGCTTCGGCACGGCAATGATATCTCCGGCGGCGGCCAGTTCCATCGGCAGCTGTTTTTTTCCTTCCATCTTCAGAATGTGGCTGATCCGTTCCTTTTCATCCTTGTTCGGGTTATAAACGATCGTATCCGACTTCAACGTCCCGGAATAGAGCCGCATCAGGGTCAGCTTGCCGGCATAAGGGTCATTGATGGTCTTGAACACCATCGCCGAGAAGGGGTCTTCCTCGCTTGGCCGACGTTCCACCGGCTCATCAGTTTCGGGTTTGACCCCAATCTGTACCCCTTTGTCGATCGGTGACGGCAGGCAGGCGACAATGTAATCGAGCAGTTGACGAACCCCGATATTGGCCGTGGCGCTGCCACAAAATACCGGAGTAAAAACGCCCGTCAGGGTTCCTTCACGCAGTCCCCGCAGGATCTCCTCCTCAGTCAGGGTCTCACCCTCCAAGTACTTTTCCATCAATTCATCATCAGATTCCGCGACCGCTTCGAGCAAAAGCTCCCGGAGCCGTTCTGCTTCATCCTGCAATTCGGTCGGGATGTCGACCTCATCGTAAGTCCCTTTTTCATCGAACCGGTACATGCGCGCAGACATTTTCACCAGGTCAACGAGCCCCTTGAAGTCCTCTTCGGCGCCGATCGGCATGGTCACAACCACTCCGCGGGCACCGAGTGATTTTTCCATGTCATCAACCGCCTTCAAAAAATCAGCCCGCTCTTTGTCCATCTTGTTGACAAAGGCGATCCGCGGGACTTCAAAGTCGTCGCACCAGCCCCAGATTTGTTTGGTCTGTGACTTGGTTCCGGAGATTGCCGAGATAATCACCACGGCACCGCCGAGAATCCGCAGGCAGCGCCGGGTATCATGCAGAAAGTTACTGATTCCGGGGGTGTCGACGATATGCAAGCTGTGATCCTGCCAGGTACAATGATTGAGGCCGGCGCTCAGTGTCGCCTTGCGTTTAATCTCTTCTTCCTCAAAATCCATCGACGAGGAGCCGTCGTCGACCTTACCCAGCTTATCGGTCATGCCGGTGTTAAACAGTATCGCTTCAACCAAAGACGTTTTACCGGCGCTGTTGTGCGCCACAATCCCCAGATTTCTCAGTTTTGTCGTGTCGTACTTTCCCATGAATCGCTCCTTTTCCAGATAAGAATGGAACCTTCAACGGAGATCCGTTAGAAACAGCCCTCCAGACAAACAACGCTGTGCAACGTCGTCAAACCAAAAGGTAACTCTTCAGCCGGAGGATGGCCTCGGGGTGCCCACTTCAAGGGTGTCTGTCGCCTGGATGGCGACAGTCAAGCCCCAGGGATGGGTTCATGCGGTCCTTGGAGTGGACAGCGCGAGGCCATCCATCGCGCCGCTGAATAGTTTATACCAAAAGTACTACGGGGTGTTGCTGACGGAACCGGGTTAACTCCGGTTCCGGTGATAGAGAATTCTCAACCCCTCCAGCGTCAAAAAGGGTTCAACCTGATC
>JAADGW010000162.1:0-577 GCA_013152145.1 Deltaproteobacteria bacterium | reverse complement strand
GCCTGTATGCTGTTGACGGTGTTCTTGGCGATAATCTGCGGCGGCCGGGCAAACTCAACCCGCGGCAGTTTACTGGCCCTGCTGAACAAGGCTTCGGCGGAGATCCCCACTCCCGGAGCAATCGCACCACCCTGATAGGCACCATCCGCTGAAATGACGTCAAACGTGGTGGCCGTGCCGAAATCGACGACGATCAGACTGCAGCGGCATTTTTCGTAAGCGGCGACCGCATTGACGATCCGATCGGCCCCGACTTCACGCGGATTTTCGTACTGAATCGGCATCCCGGTTTTGATTCCCGGGCCGACCACGTAAGCATCAAGCTGAAAATACTGATGACAGAGCCGCTCGAGCGTATCAAGCATCGGCGGCACCACACAGGAGACGATCACATCAGTCAGGTCAGAAAAATTCAACCCCGACAACCGGAACAGGTCGTTGATCAGCATGGCATACTCATCGACCGTACGGTACTTGTCGGTGCCAACCCGCCAATCTTTTTTCAGCGTGTCCCCCTGATAGATTCCAAGAACGGTATTACTGTTTCCGACATCGATAACCAGCAGCATTCTGTCAC
>JAADGW010000257.1 GCA_013152145.1 Deltaproteobacteria bacterium | reverse complement strand
ACTGGGTGTTTGTGACCGGTCCGACGACATGCAGGTTTAACGAATCGTCCGTCAATAAATGTTTGGCCAGTCGCTGTAACGAGTCTACCGTAACTTTGTCGATGGCAGCAATAATTTCAGCTATCTGTGGATGAAAGCCAAGGAAAATTTCGTTTTTGGCCAGCCGCGTCATGCGGCTGTCGGAGCTTTCCAGCGAAAGCAGCAGGGTGCCCTTCAGCTGCTCACGAGCCATATGCAACTCTTCACGACTGACGAAGTTTTTTTTCATACCGGCAAATTGATCGAGTATCAGTCCCAATGTTTCAGTCAGATCATCCGGCCCGGTTCCACCATAAACAACCAGTGATCCCGCATCGGAATGAATATTCAGATAACTGTAAATAGAATAGGCCAGACCGCGTTCTTCGCGGATTTCCTGAAACAATCGCGAACTCATGCTGCCGCCCAGGATGCTGTTGAGCAGTTGCAGCACGAACCGGTCTGCGTGGTTTTGCGGCAGAGCTTTACAACCAAGACAGAAGTGGCTCTGTTCCAGATCCTTGGTTGTCACCTCGATACCGGGACGATATTCGGGCAGCGTGCAAAAATTATCGGGCTGGCCCGGTTTTACCCCTGAGAATGCCTGCTCAAGCTGATCCATGATCTGCCGGTGCTCAAGATTCCCGGCAGCGACGATGATAATATTGTGCCCGAAATAACGTTTTCCAATCATCCGCAGCAGGTCGGCCTGGGAAACCTGATTTACGGATGAGCTGTTGCCGAGAACCGGTCGGCCGAGCGGATGTGAATGCCAGATTGATTTGCAGAACAGGTCATGAATCTGGTCATCGGGAGCATCTTCAACCATCGAAAGCTCCTGCAGAATGACACGGCGCTCTTTTTCGATCTCTTTTTTGTCGAATATTGAATTCAGAACCAGGTCAGAGAGCAGGTCGATGGCTTGGGGGAGTTTGTCGCCGAGAACTTTGGCGTAGTAGCAGCTGAACTCTCGGCCGGTGAAAGCGTTAAGCACTCCACCGACCGAGTCGATCTCTTTAGCGATCTGCAGGGACGATCGGGATGACGTCCCCCTGAACAGCATATGCTCAATAAAATGAGAAATTCCGTTCAGCGTTGTGTCTTCATGGCGTGAGCCATTTTGAACCCAGAAGCCGACAGTTACTGAGTGAAGGTCCGGCATCCGTTCAGTGACGACGCGGATGCCGTTGTTCAGTATCGACTTCTGCAGCATCAGTTTTCCAGTTAACCTTCTTCAGGAAGTTTCTGTCCGAGCGCCTCTTTGCGGGACAGCTTGATCTTGCCCTGACGGTCGACACCGATACACTTGACCAGCACCTCATCACCTTCATTCAGGACGTCGGTGACATTCCGGACCCGCTCCTTGTCCAGTTCGGAAACGTGGACCAAACCGTCGGTACCGGGGAAAATCTCAACAAAAGCACCGAACTCCATAATTTTCTTAACCTTACCGGCGTACAGCTTGCCAACTTCAGCTTCCTGAGTCAGGTCACGGATCATTTTGATTGCAGCCTTTGCCGCGGCACCATCGGAAGAGGCAATTTTGATGGTACCATCGTCCTCAATGTCGATGGCACACCCGGTCGCATCGATAATGCCACGGATGTTTTTGCCACCGGAGCCGATGACGGTGCGAACCTGATCCGACTTAACCTTGATGCTGGTAATCTGCGGTGCATACTTGGACAGTTCGGGGCGCGGCGCATCGATCGCCTTGGCCATTTCGCCGAGGATGTGAATCCGCCCTTCACGAGCCTGTTGCAGCGCCTGCTGCATAATTTCCCTGGTCACACCGGTGATTTTAATATCCATCTGCAACGCAGTGATACCTTTTGCCGAACCGGTCACCTTAAAGTCCATATCGCCCAGATGATCTTCATCACCGAGGATATCGGAAAGAACCGCGACATCATCGCCTTCTTTGATCAGCCCCATGGCAATCCCGGCAATCGCTTCAGAAACCGGCACACCGGCATCCATCAGCGAGAGGGACGCGCCACAGACCGAAGCCATCGACGAAGAACCGTTCGACTCGAGGACGTCGGATACGACACGGATGGTGTACGGAAAGTCTTCGTGTTTCGGCAGAATCTGCGCGGCACTGCGCTCGGCGAGCATGCCGTGACCGATCTCACGCCGACCGGGGAAGAGACGCATGCTGGTTTCCCCGACGCAGAACGGCGGAAAGTTGTAATGCAGCATGAATTTTTTAAATTCCATCCCCTGGATATTGTCCATCCGCTGTTCATCGGTCCCGGTTCCCAACGTGGCGGCAACCAGTGCCTGAGTCTCGCCACGAGTAAACAGCGCGCTGCCGTGTGCGCGTGGCAGAACCCCGACCTCACAGCTGATCGGACGGATAGTGGTCATGTCACGGCCATCAATACGGATCCGGTCTTTGGTGACCATGCGGCGGACAACCTTCTTCTCCACCGATCCGAGGGCAGCAGCAATTTCCCCTTCACGCCCCTCGTATTGCTCAGCCAGTTGTTCCTTGATCTCGTTGCGGATCTCCGCCAGGGCGGCGTAGCGCTCCTGCTTGCTCTGAATCTTGACGGCATCGATCACCTTCGGCTCTGCCAGGGTGGCAACCTTGCCGGCCAGTTCTTCATCGACCTGCGGGCTCTCGAAGTCACGTTTCTCCTTGCCGACCAGCTTGGCCAGCTCTTCCTGAACGGCGAGCAGTGGTTGTAACGCCTTATGACCGAAAAAGATGGCGTCCAGCATGTCGGCTTCAGAGAAAAAATCGGCCTCGCCTTCAACCATCATGACCGCATCTTTGGAGCCGGAGATGACGATCTCGACATCACTCTGTTCGACCTGTTCGTTGGTCGGGTTGGCGATAAGCTGACCATCGATACGACCGACCCGGACCGCGGCAATCGGACCTTCAAACGGGATGTCGGAAACTGCAACTGATGCAGAGGCGGCAACCATCGCCAGGGTATCAGGATCGTTGACCAGATCGGCGGAAATCACCGACGGCATGATCTGGGTTTCGAACATGTAGCCCTTCGGGAAGAGCGGGCGCATCGGACGATCAATGAGGCGACAGATCAGGGTTTCACGTTCAGTGGACCCGCGCTCGCGGCGGAAAAAAGAGCCGGGAATCTTACCGGCGGCATAGAACTTCTCTGCGTAATTAACGGTCAGGGGAAAGAAATCCTGTCCTTCACGC
Organism: Deltaproteobacteria bacterium; assembly: GCA_013152145.1. Classification (GTDB taxonomy): domain Bacteria; phylum Desulfobacterota; class Desulfuromonadia; order Desulfuromonadales; family Geopsychrobacteraceae; genus Malonomonas. Next base: position 853 of record JAADGW010000257.1, on the reverse strand, counting down.
ATTTTTCTGGCTGACACCACGGTACAAAGCACCTTGGTGTCGCCGTAAGTCACAATGACTGCTCCGTCGGCCTGACGAGCAACCTTACCCGTTTCGATGGTCAACGGTTGACCATTGAAATCTACTTCTACCTTATGATAGGCCATAAATTTTTCTCCTTTATACGTTCTCCAGCCTTCTGGAAAACAAACAGCCTGATAAAACAATAGCTGGAGGAGGTTGGCCTGAGACAATCCCGTTCAAATAAAGAACAGAGACTCTCTCCGGACAGCCTCCAGAGCTACAACAGTTTAAAGACAAAAGCAGCATGCCCTGATCAGGGCATGCTGCTTCGGGTTAGCGGCGAATCCCGAGAGCTTTAATGATCGTCCGATATCGTTCGACATCCTGCTTGATCAGATAATCAAGCAAACGACGTCGTTGGCCAACCATCTTCAACAACCCCCGGCGGGAATGATGATCCTTTTTGTGGGTTTTGAAATGGTCTGTCAGATAAGTGATCCGTTCGGTCAGAAGTGCAATCTGAACTTCCGGGGAACCGGTGTCGCCCTCATGACGCTTATACTCATTGATGATCTCTAGTTTACGTTCTGTGCCGAGCACTGCAATCTCCTTTTTAGTTTTCAATAAAGCCAGTGGCGTGGCTGTTTCAGCGCATTTACAACCTACGCTATCTACCATAGCTGGGTTGTTCTGTAAAGAATAATCAATCTTTACCTATTGTCCAACAAAGACTCTGATCAATTCAAAATCTCCCCGGTTTTCTTTTAACCGCTCGGGAGCAAATCGCGCCATCGCAACCAGCGATCCGTCAATCTGCAATCGAACCAGTCGGCCGACCGGTAAGTCAGGA
>JAADGW010000273.1 GCA_013152145.1 Deltaproteobacteria bacterium | reverse complement strand
GAGCAATGTCCGCAATCAGCTGGAACGGGAAGGCGAGGCTTTTCACCAGGTACGGATCTTTTTCGACCGGATCGGCGGCGAGCTGAGCAGCTTGCGGTTGATGCCGGTCAGTAACCAGCCGGCCCTTGTTTCGGGGCAAACCCTGGAGGGTGAGCCCGTGATCGAATTCAGTACCGAGCTGGTTTCGCCGTTGTTACAACGGCGCGGCGGTATTTCGCGAGTGCGTTATGAATTGCGCCGCACGGATGAAGGTGCAACCCTTTACCGCAGTGAACAGGTGTTGCTGGAGAGCCTGGCGCCATCAGCGGCGCTGCCTTTCGTGGAGGGGCTGAAGAGTTTCCGGATTCGTTATTACCGGCAGGGCAATTGGCAGGATCAGTGGAGCCGCCGTCGTCCGCCGCAGATGGTCGAAATTTTCCTGGAGTTGCAGGTGGCCGGACGAATCATCCCCTTTCGCAGCAGTTTTGTGCTGCCGATGGTCAACGGGTGAGTGCTCTGCGCAATCAGGACGGCGTGGTGCTGCTGCTGGTGCTGGTGATCGTTGCCCTGCTCAGTGCTCTGCTGACCGAGTTCTCGTTTTCGACGCTGGTCGATCTGCGTGCGACCGAAACCTTTCGTGACCGAGCCCGTTCGTTTTATCTGGCACGCGGCGGGATCGAAGCGGCACGGTTGATTTTACAGGAAGATCAGAACGAGTTTGACCATCCGTCAGAATTCTGGGGCGACCCGATGGATACGATCCCGGTCGGTGATGGTGATGTCAGTTTGACGATTACTGATTTGAGCGGCCGTTTCAATCTGAACGGAGTGGCCGATACCCGGGGTAATCCGCTGCCCGGCTATCATCGTTTTATTGCTCTTTGTCGCGAGGTCCTGCAGGTTGATCAGGAACAGGCCCGGCAACTGGCCGATGCGCTACGGTACTGGTTCGACGCCGATCGCAGCAAAGTGACACCGGATGACAGTTATTACAGCGAGTTGCAGCCTACTTACCCACGCAAGGGGGCGAAACTCGACACGCTTGACGAGTTGTACCTGATTCGTGGTTTTACGGCCGATATTGTGCAGCGCCTGCGGCCCTATCTGCGGGTCAACGGTGATCTGCAGATCAATGTGAATACGGCCTCGGCAGCGGTTCTGTATGCCTGGCAGTTTTCTGCTGCGGAGGGGAATGTGGAGATTATCTTTAATCGCCAGGATATTGCCGCACTGCTCGATTATCGTCGGCAATCGGCATTCAAGCAGTTGAGTGACCTGGCTTTGGTAGAGGGGATCGGCGAGCGTTGGTCGGCGGCCTGGTTACAGGGTTCGGTCGGAGTTAAGGGCCATATTTTTCAACTGGTCAGCCGGGGACGCGTCAATCAGGGGGCTCGATCAGCAACCGCGATTGTGCAGAAACAGGGTAACCGGTTACTCAGCCTGAGAGTGGAATAGCCCATGTCAAAACGTTATATCGGTATCGATCTGGAGGGCACCGATGTCCGGCTGGCAGCACTGACCGTTCTGCCCGGGCGGATCGATGTTGTCCTCGCCAGCCGCAATTACGCATCACCTCAGGAAGCGGCGGCGGCCATTCGCGAGATGCTCGGTGACGAAATGTCGTTCGGGGATCGGCTGGTCACCGCTTTGCCCTGTCGGGTCGGTCTGTTCCGGCGGCTGCATTTCCCGTTTCGGGATAAAGGTAAAATCAGAGCAGCGCTGCCTTTGGAGTTGGCGGCCCAGTTGCCGGTACCGCTGGAAGATCAACTGATCACCTTTTTGCCGCCGCGCGCCCGGGAGAATGATTATGAGGTGGATGTCATCGTGGTCAATCGCCTTGAGGTGGATGATCTGTTGCTCCACTTCCCGGACCCGGAGCAGCACCCTCGGCGGATCGATTTTTTCCCCTTCGGACTGTTGCCGGTTCTCGGTGAACAGGAAGGAGTGCTGATTTATTGCCGTCGCCTGGAAGTTGTGGTGGCCCTGATTTACGAAGGAATGATCTGGGATTACCGGTTGTTGCCGGGAACCAGTGAGCTGGCTGAGGAAGAGGTGCTCGATTTTATCTCCAATCAGGTCAGTCAACTGGAAAATGCGATCGGTCGGCAGGGATTGCCCCTCTGGGTGATCGGGGCCGGGGTGACAAAAGGGGTATTAAGCGAACTGCGTCAGTCCGAACGAACGATTTTGTCTCCGGCGGAAGATGTGTTCGGCCCCGACCTCAAGAGTGATATGGCACCGGCGGCATTATTGGCCCTGGCGGAATTGCGGACGAGTAAAAAAGCTGAACAACTGAATTTTCGGCAGGGGGAGTTTGCGGCCCGTGGTCAATGGGAAGCATTCCGCAGTAAACTGGTGGCAGCAGCCGTATTGCTGCTGCTGGTGGTGGTCGGTGGTGTCTTCAGTATGTACCTCGGTTACCTGCAGAAAACCCGGGAAGACTCCATGCTGAAGCAGCAAATAATGCGGATCTTCCACCAGACGCTACCGGCGAATACCAAGATTGTCGATGTGCCGCTGCAGATGGAGAGCCAGCTGAATCAATTGCAGCAACAGGTTCAGTTGTTCGGGCTTGGTGGGCAGGGGGCCGCCACTGTTTTGCAGAACCTGTCGAGTCTTATCGATCCAAGCATTCGCGTCGACCTCCAGGAATTCAATTTCAGTACGGACAGCGTCCGCTTGCTCGGCAACACCGATTCCTTCGAAACGGTCAACCGGATTGCCGAACTGCTTGGCAAGGACCGTCTGTTCAAGAAGGTTGAAATCGTCGACGCCAAACTGGCCGCTGATAACAGCCAGGTCGATTTTGAGCTGCAACTCCAGCTCTACGGAGGGGGGGAACGATGATCAAGCGTCTCAATCCCCGGGAAAGATGGATTGTCATTGCCGGCCTGGTTCTCTTGGGGATACTTTCTTTCTGGTATCTGCTGCTCAATCCCTATTTTGAAACCATGGGGACTCTGGATCGGCGTATCGCTGCTGATCGGCGCAACCTGACCCGGGTTTCACAGATGAGCGAACAGATTATCCGCTTACGCCAGCAACTGGCCGGGGCCGATCTGCACAACCTCGGGGGGAAACCGCTCTTCATCCAGGTGGAAAATCTGACTGAACAGGCCGGAGTCCGGGAGCAGTTGCTGGCCATGCGGCCGCAGCCGGTGACGACACAGGGTGAGTTTCGTCAACAACTGGTAGAAATTCGGCTGGAGAAGTTGTCTCTCGCCCAACTGGTCAAATTGCTGCATGCTATCGAATATCGTAGCGGCGGGGTGCAGATCAAGTCGCTGCGGGTCAAACCGCGCTTTGAGAATCGTTCCGAACTAGATGTCAACATGGTGCTGATGTCCCTGGAGAAACCGTGAGACTGTTAGCGAGTATCCGTAGCGGGCCGCAGTTTCTGTCCGGCAACCGCAGGCTGTTATTTTTCTGTCTGTTGCTGTTTCTGGTCAGCAGCCTGCTGTCCTTCTGGTTTTTCTTCCCGGCCGATGTGTTACAACGCTACCTGGTCAAGGAGGTTGCCCAGCAGACCGGGTTGCGGATGGCAGGCAGCCGGGCAGAGATGCTGTTCCCCTTCGGCCTGGAGTTGGATCTCAAGGTTTACCCGAAGCAGGTCGAACTTACTCCTCTATTGTTCAGGGACCTGCGGGCTACCCCGGTCTGGACCCGCCTGCTGGCCGGGGAACAGGCGGTTGATCTGCAGGCAAAACTGTCGGGTGGGCGGGTTGAAGCTCAGGCCGACCCTGATGGACAGTTGCAGCTCGAACTGCGCGGTGTCGAGATCGGTCCCCTGCAGCAAAGCAGCCTGCCGTACCGGCTGCAGGGAAAACTGAAC
>JAADGW010000113.1 GCA_013152145.1 Deltaproteobacteria bacterium | reverse complement strand
GCCCGGTTGATACTGACCACCGTTCCACCGGGGTCGACCACGATCAACAGATCGTGCATCGACTGCACCAGATTGTCATAAAAATCGCGCGATACGGTGGTCTGCTCCAGGGTTTCACTCATCTGATTGAAAGCCTCAACCAGAACCCCGATTTCATCACTCGATTGCAGGGAGATCTTCTCTTGATAATGACCATCGGCAATCGCCTGCACGGAACGCGTCAAGTCCTTCAGCGGGCGAGTGTAGCGTGACACCAGAACCATGACCAGCAGCGCACAGGCGACCAACGCACCGAAAGAAGCGAAATGGATGGTCTGCCGCAGATGTTGAACACTGACCTCGGTTTCGTTCATTGAGAAACCGATCCGAAAAGCTCCCCAGTGTTTTCCCTTGACGAAAACCGGGGCCGAAAGATCCCACATCCGCACACCGGTATCACGCGGATAGATCTGCTTCAGAACGGGATCGGCGCCACCACCTCTATACCTGGCCGCCGCAAGTCCGACCGGATCATTGAAAATCCGCTTGGTCCGGTTGCCGACCCGGTCAATATCCGGATCCCCGGTCAACGGTTTTGAGTAGCGACGGTTGTGAGTCGGCAGGTAACCGTTCCGGTCAACCAGAACGGCATAAACAACCATTGCGTCGCTGAGAAAAGTGTCTTCAATCTCCTGAATGTGTGCGTCGAAATAGCGATCGTAGGCAGTGTGATACTTGGGAATTCCCGCTCCGGACAAGGGGCCCTTCGTAATCAACTGATAATTTTCGTCAAAAATTCCCTCCTGTGTCAGGTTGCCGCCTTCGACTATTTCTTCCAGATAACGACTGAAGATCTGTGCCCCGACCAGAGCGGCCATCCGACCCTTGGCAAACAGCTCCTCCTCCAGAGCCTGCTTGCGCCGTTCGATCAGGTACCAGCTGAGCAACCCGAAAATGAGGGTCAGGCAGACCACCAGAGTCAAGGTTATTTTCACACTGATCCTTTTTCTCACCATACTCAGCATCTGCAGATCAGTCCTTCGCCGCTGCCGCCGAATTTTCAGGCGCCCTCTCCAGGGGGAATATCAAGGTGAAGCAGGTCCCCTCATCGACCACCGACTGCACCTGAATGTCCCCACCATGTTTCTCGACGATCTCATAACTGATACTCATTCCCAGCCCGGTCCCTTTGCCGACCTCCTTGGTGGTAAAAAACGGTTCGAAAATTCGCGACAGATCTTCTTCGGCAATACCACAACCGTTATCTTCAATGCGGATGATGATAGCGTGCCCGTCATATCTGCTGCTGACCTTGATCAGACCGTTTTTTTCTATCGCCTGAGCGGCGTTGACCAGGATATTCGTAAAGACCTGGGTCAGCTCCTGCGGATTGCAGACAATTTCCGGAAGTTCGCCAAAATCTTTTTTCAATTCGGCCTTGTATTTGATCTCGTTCCAGACGATAGCGATCGTGCTTTCCAGGCATTCATTTAAATTTGTCGCCTGTTCTTCCGCCTGATCGACCCGGGAAAAAGTCTTCAGATTCTGAACGATTTTCTTCACCCGCTCGGAACCATCGAGCGATTCCTCGATCAATTCGGCAGTATCTTCAAGAAGAAAATCGAGCTTGATATTTTTCCGTTCCGACTGCAGATCTTCCCACGCCGGACTGTCGGCAAGCGCCTTTTCCAATAGAGCTATATAACCGGACAGCCGCCTGGTGTACTTATCCAGAGTCCGAAGGTTGCTGCTGACAAAACCGATCGGATTGTTGATTTCATGGGCAACCCCGGCCGCCAGCTGGCCGATTGAGGCCATTTTTTCCCGTTGCAGCATCTGCGACTGGGCCATTTTCAAATCGCTGTAGGCCTTATCCAGTTCCTGGCGCTGCTGACTGATCTCGGCATTTCTGAACTCGAGGACCGCTGCCAGCTGCGTCGCCTGAGCGACAGTCTGCTCCAACTTCTCTTCGATCTGTTTACGCTCAGTGATATCCTCCTTGATCGCCAAGTAATGAGTGGTGTTCCCCTGCGGATCAAGAACCGGTAAAATCGAGGCCAGTTCCCAGTAGAAATCATTGTTCTTTTTGCGGTTATGAAATTCCCCGCACCACTCTTTTCCCGAGGTCAGAACCTCCCACATCTGTTGATAATCGGTGTGCCCGTCGTCCCCTTTTAAAAAGCGCGGATTCTGGCCGAGCACCTCTTCGACGCAGTACCCGGTCACTTCGCAAAAGCGCGGATTGACATAAATGATGGCTCCGACCGGGTCGGTAATCATGATCAACGAGGAACTCTGATCAATTGCCCGCAGTAAAATCAATGGATCAATCTGCGGCATTGTTTTACCGAACGGGCTCTTCAATCCAGCTTCGCTCATCCAATGTCCTCATCAGGCAAGAAACTCTTCACGATTCTCTTCAAAAACGCTGCAGAATTCTTCGAGCAGTTCGGCCAACCTGTCAGCATCGAGATGCAAGGCCTTGGCACCGGGCAGGGCCGCCAGATCAACCGCTTGCGGTTTACCCAAAATACCGAATATTGCCGGGAACTCGCTGGCAATATTGACCAGGCAGATCATCTTGATGACATCCTGATCCTCAATTCCGCTGAGGTTGACATCAAAATGGTGCAGAGCGACCAGCGACAGCACTTCACTCAGTTGCCAACACTCCAGAACTGCGGCGCCGATCTCGGCATGGGTGGCCCCGAAACTCTTCCGTTCGCGATCAGCCAAATCCCGGTTTTCGGAGGTCACCATCTCCAGGATCAGCTGCTTGGTATCGGCATCCTGATTGTTGATCACCACCTTGCCGATATGCCGGAACAAGCCGGCCATAAAAGCCTCTTCAGCATCGGCCAGCAACAGCTTACGGGCCAAAAAACGGCTGCCGAGGGCACAGACCATCGAGTCCTCCCAGAGTATCTGCTCAACCCGCCCGAAAGACTGGTGCATGCCACGCATACTGGCCGCCAGCACCAGATTTTTCAGCGCCCGCTCGCCGAGGATGACGATCGCCGTCGAAAGGGATGTCACCTGACGCGACATGCTGTAGAAAGAGGAATTGGCAATCTTCAGCACCCGTGCAGACACCGCCGGATCTTTGGCAATCACCCTGGCCAACTGATCGGCAGAGGTGTTCGGTGAATTGATCAGTTCGATCATCTGTGCCGCAACGACCGGCATCGTCGGAAGCTTATCCAGATCATAATTAATATTCTGAAATTTTTCTGACATGTCTCTCTCCCAAGGAACAATCCTATCGGTCCGCGAATAATTATTAAGTTTAGCAAATGATAATATTTTTACCAGCTAAATATTTGTTTTCCAGTAACTATTCAGCCAGAGGGCCTCGGGGTGCCCACTTCAAGGGTGCCTGTCACCTGGCGGCCCTTTTATCCCTGCAAAGAGTGGATAGTTCTCGACCACTTTTCGACCGGGAAACAGGGATCATTTAGCGAAACAGTCCTGGACACATAAAATGTGAGGATTTCGGCGGTGCCGGGGGGTGAACTTAGCTGGTTGGACATGGAAGGGTATGGAGAATGGGCAGAAACAGGGAAATGGGAACGGTCAATCGCTAATCCATCAAGTCCTACAGGGAATCAAATGAACGGACGCTGGCAATAACTCCGAACAACTTCGGCACAATCCCCAGTCGGGCCGCGCGACATTAAATCCGCGCGTCTCTCCGTTTATCAAGAGGACGCGACGTCCCGAAGTAACCCGGGACGCCTTTCACTATTTACCGAACGCGGCCAGAAAATCCTTGAGTGTCAGCGGATTGTTGGATTTGATCCTGCCGCTCATAAAATCGGACATCCCCGGACGATAGCCGTCATTCC
>JAADGW010000116.1 GCA_013152145.1 Deltaproteobacteria bacterium | reverse complement strand
CTGCCGGTCAACGACAGTTCACCGGTCATGCCGAGCTTTTTGCGTACCGATTTGTTCAGGATCATCGACAACAGTGCGGTGGTCATGGTGATCCCGGCGGAGGGGCCGTCCTTGGGGGTGGCCCCGGCCGGGACATGCAGATGGATAAAGTGGCTGTCGAAATAATCCTCCGCGATCTTGTATTCTTCGAGATGGCCCATGACGTAGGAATAGGCGATCTCCGAGCTTTCTACCATCACCTTGCCGAGCTGGCCGGTCTGCTTGAAGCCTTTGCTTTTGCTCTTCATGGCGGTCGCTTCGATCTGCAGGGTGGCGCCGCCCATGCGGGTCCAGGCCAGGCCGGTGATCACGCCGGGGCACTCTTTAATCAGTTCTTCTTCGGCAAAGATCGGCTTGCCGAGGTAGTGCTCGACATCTTTTTTCGTCACCATGATTTTATCTTCACGCCCCTCGGCAAATTCCATCGCCGCTTTGCGCATGATTTTTTTGATGCGGTTTTCCAACCCGCGGACGCCTGACTCACGGGCGTAGCGGTTGACGATGTCGGCCAGTGCCGCTTTGTTGATACTTACCTGCGATCGGGTCAGCCCGTGGCTTTTCAGCGATTTCGGGATCAGGTAGCGCCGTGCGATCTCCAGCTTTTCCTCAAGGATGTAGCCGGACAGACGGATCACTTCCATCCGGTCGAGCAGCGGTGCCGGGATGGTGTCGATCTGGTTGGCGGTGGCGATAAACAGCACGTTCGACAGGTCAAACGGCACATCCAGGTAGTGATCACGGAAAGCGTCATTCTGTTCCGGATCGAGCACTTCGAGCAGCGCCGAAGCCGGATCGCCCTGAAAGCTGGCGCCGATCTTGTCGATCTCGTCGAGCATCAGCACCGGGTTGGCGGTCCCGGCGCTCTTCATCGCCTGGATCGCTTTGCCCGGCATGGCGCCGATATAGGTGCGCCGATGCCCCTTGATTTCCGCTTCGTCGCGCATGCCGCCGACCGAGAAACGGTAGAATTTGCGTTTCAAGGTGTCGGCGATGCTTTTGCCGATCGAGGTTTTGCCGACCCCGGGCGGGCCGACCAGGCAGAGGATCGAACCGGAGATATCACCTTTCATCTTGCCGACGGCGATAAATTCAAGAATCCGTTCCTTGACGTCGTCGAGCCCGTAGTGGTCACGGTCGAGGACCCGGCGGGCCCGCTTCAGGTCGTAGGTATCCTTGCTGAATTTGCCCCAGGGGAGAATCGTCAGCCAGTCGAGATAGTTGCGGCTGACGTTGTATTCCGGCGAGGAGGGTTCGATCAGCTGCAGCTTCTCGATCTCTTCGTTGACCGCTTTTTGTGCTTCTTCATTCAGCGTCAGATCTTTCAGCCGTTCCTGAAATTTCTCGATTTCGGAAACCTTGCCCTCTTTTTCCAGGCCCAGTTCTTTTTTGATCGCCTTGAACTGTTCACGCAGGAAGAATTCGCGCTGCTGGGCAGAGATTTTCTCTTCGATACTCTGCGAAATTTTGGTTTGCAGGCGCGAAACCTCGAGTTCCTTTTTCAGCAGGATCAGCACCTTGTCGATGCGGCTGCGGATCTCGAACGTCTCCAGCACATCCTGTAGCTCAAATCCGTCGGCGTTGGTCAGGTTGGCGGCAAAGTCGGTCAGGCGGGCCGGATCATCCATACTGGAGCGGCCGAGGAACAGCTTGATCTCTTCGGAATAGAGCGGGTTGATCTGGACCAGTTCTTTCAAGGTTGAGATGATCGCCATCGAGTAGGCTTTCAGCTCCGCATCATCGGTGAGTTCGGGGCCGTGGTAATAGGTCACCTCGCTGTAAATGATATCATCAATCTCAATGACTTCGTTGAGCGTGAAGCGTTCCAGGCTGTTGACCAGCACGTGGGCGCTGTCTTCATCGGTATGAATCAGTTTGAGGATTTTTGCCGCAACCCCGACCCGCTGCAGGTTGTGGGGCGAATCGTCCTTATCCAGCTCTTTCGCCATCACCAGACCGATCGACTGGGACGGGGTTTCCATCGCCTGCTTGATGGTGTTGACCCGTGATTTGCCGTTGACGGTCAGCGGTATAATGACTCCGGGGAAGGCCGGTCGCGGGCGTAACGGGATAATCGGCAGGCGCGGCGGAAGCATGTCGCGCGCCAGGACCAGACCTTCATCCGGGATGGCGTGGACGTCGGCATCGGTCTCGACCTCGATTTCGTACTCTATCGATTCGTCATGGTCTTCAAAATTGTCATGCATCCGGATCGCTCCTTAATGTTTTTATAAAAATAACCACAGCCGATTTTTGTGGTTGTTGTTCGAGAGGGGTGAACAGGGCAAGATAATAATATCAGAGTCGAACTGTCAACATTTCAATCGGACAAAGTCGGTGAAAAATTACGTTGTTTTCCCATCTTTCCCTTTGCCGGCAGCTGTGAAATAATCCCGATCTGAATATTAACCCAGAAAGGTTCCTCATGTCCGAGCAAAAACAACGTGTCTACCTGGTCGACGGCTCTTCCTATATTTACCGCGCCTATTACGCCATCCGCCACCTTTCCAACTCGAAGGGGGAGGCGACCAACGCGGTTTACGGTTTTACCAATATGCTGCTGAACCTGGTGCGGGACGAAAAACCGGATCGGCTGGCGGTGATTTTTGATGCCAGGGGGCCGACCTTTCGCAAACAGCTCTACCCTGAATACAAAGCGAATAGAAGCGCCATGCCGGAAGATCTGGTGCCGCAGGTGCCGATTATCAAGGAGGTGGTACGGGCTCTCAATATGCCGGCACTGGAACAGGCCGGGGTTGAGGCGGATGATATTATCGCGACCTTGGCCAGACAGTACGCCGCACAGGGCTGGGATGTGGTTGTCGTCACCGGCGATAAAGACCTGATGCAGATTGTTGATGAGCAGGTTTGCCTGCTCGACACCATGAAGGGCAAAGTTTCCCGGCGCGAAGAGGTGCTCGAGCGTTTCGGGGTGCCGCCGGAGCAGGTGCTCGAAATCCTCGGGCTGGCCGGTGACAGCTCCGATAATATCCCCGGTGTGCCGGGAATCGGCGAAAAGACCGCCGCCGGTTTAATCCAGCAGTTCGGCAGCATCGAAAATCTGCTGCAGCATATCGATCAGGTCAAGGGCAAGAAACGGCAGGAAAATCTGCGCGAATTCGGTGAGCAGGCGCGGCTGTCACGCAAACTGGCCGAGCTGGTTTATGATGTCGAACTGGCGGTGAGTATTGATGATCTAACCCTTGATGAGCCGGATCGCGCGGCGCTCTGCGAACTGTTTCAAAAGCTCGAGTTTCACAAACTGCTGCAGGAGTATTCCGCCACACCGCTGCAGCACAGCAGCGGTGAAAATTATCACACCGTGCTGACCGAGAGTGAACTGGACGCGTTGCTCGAAAAGCTCAAAAGCGCCGGCCGGTTTGCTATCGACACCGAAACCACCAGTCTGGTGGCGGTACAGGCCGAGCTGGTCGGGCTCTCTTTTGCCTTCGAAGCGGGGCATGGCTGGTATCTGCCGGTCGGTCACCGCTATCTGGGTGCTCCCGAGCAGCTGCCGAAACCGCTGGTGCTGGAAAAGTTGCGCCCGCTGCTGGAAGATCCGCAGTTTGAGAAAGTCGGCCAGAATATCAAATACGATGCTCTGGTGCTGCGCAACGCCGGGATCGAACTGGCCGGAATTGTGCTCGATACTATGATTCTCTCTTATGTGACCCACCCGGAAGCCAAGTCGCACGGTCTCGATGCCCTGGCCGCTGAGCATCTGGGCCACCGGATGATCCCCTATACGGAAATGACCGGCAGCGGCAAAAAGCAGATCTGCTTCAGCGAAGTTGAGGTGGAAAAGG
>JAADGW010000217.1 GCA_013152145.1 Deltaproteobacteria bacterium | reverse complement strand
TTCGTCCCCTGGTTGAACGAGGCGGCCCGTCTCTATGAAGAGGGTTACGGCAGTATCGCCTTTATCGATCAGGTCGCCTGTGAGGTGTTCGGCGTCGGCATGGGGCCTTTTGCTCTGATGAACGCCACGGGGGTCCCGATCGCCATGCATGCCGCCGCCGGCCTGGCCGGTGAACTCGGTCCGTTTTATGCGCCGGCAAACATCCTCTGTCAGCAGGTTGAGTCGAAACAGGACTGGAATGCCGAAGCAACCGATCATCTCAATGACGGTTCCGATCAGGCCGAGGTTGTCACCCGGCGTCTGGTCGGTGCCAGTCTCGGGGTTGCCGCACAGATGGTCGCCGAAGGGGTGATCGATGCAACTTCCACCGATCTGGGGGCGCGGACCGGCCTGCGTTGGCCGATCGGTCCTTTTGAACTGCTCGAAAAGCTGGGCGTGAGCCAGGTCAGGGAGATGGTCGAGAGCGTCTTTTCCGCTTGGGATCTGCCGCTGCCGAGCTGTCTGGTCGGCAGCGAACAAGCACAGAGTCTGCGTCTCAACTGGGTGATCACTGAGGTGGTCGGCGAGACCGGCTTTATCATTTTTAATCTGCCGGACCGGATGAACCCGCTCGGCGAGCAGGTGATGAATCAGCTTGACGCCTGCGTTGACGAACTGAATGCGCGCAGCGATATCGGTAAAATCATCATTCATGGCAAAGGCAAAGCATTTATCGCCGGTGCCGACATCAAGTTCTTCCTCGACGCCATGGATGCCGACGATCTGCAGCGGATTCAGACTTTTACCGAGTTCGGCCAGCAGGTCCTGAACAAGATCGCTGCGTCAAGCAAAACCACCTACGCTTACCTCGACGGCCTGGCGCTGGGTGGCGGTCTGGAGCTGGCGCTGGCCTGTGATTATCGTATCGGGACGCGCAAATCGGTGCTGGCCTTCCCGGAAACCGGCATCGGTATCTACCCCGGGCTCGGCGGTACTCAGCGGACCAGCCGCCTGATCGGTGTTGCCCGCGCCAAACAGCTGATCGCCACCGGTCAGTTTATCAATGCCAAAAAAGCCTATGCCCTCGGCCTGGTCGACGCGGTGATCGAGCCGGTTTTCGACTGGCGGGAGCTGGCGGACGTCTCCATCGAGAAGGCCCGGGCCGGCCGCGTGGAAGAGACCGCAGAAGAACGTGAGTTCGCCGAGTTTGACGGTGACCTGAATCACCCGCTGCTGGCTCGTGAAGGAGCTGAGAAGCTTGCCAGAACATTAAGCCGCAAGGCACCGCTGGCCTTGAAAACCGCCATGAATCTGATCGATCAGGGTTTTGACCTGGAACTTCAGGCCGGCCTGCAACTGGAACTGGACGGTTTAAAAACCATCTTCGCTACTCAGGACGCCCGGACCGGACTTTCCTGCATTCTCAGCGGCCAGAAACCGAACTATATCGGTAAATAAGGAGTCATCATGAAAGCAAGTGTACAGGGTTTTCACGACCAACAGGGGAACGGCGCGCTGTTCGAGGATGTCTATCTGATCGAAGGGAAGCGGACCCCTTTTGGCAAATACACCGGCAGCTTGTCGACGGTTTCGCCGACCGATCTCGGTATCCTTGCCAGTCGTGCAGCGATTGAGACCGCCGGGGTACCGGCTGAGGATATCGACCAGACCATCGTCGCCAATATCGGTCAGGCCAGCGCCGACTGCTTTTTCCTGCCTCGGCATATCGCCCTTTACAGCGGTGCGCCGCTGCAGAGTACGGCCCTGCTGACGCAGCGGATCTGCGGTTCCGGGATGGAACTGCTGGGACAGGCCGCGGAGCAGATTGCCCTCGGCAAGGCCAACCTGGTTCTCGGTTGCGGCACCGATACCATGAGCCGGTTTCCGCTTGCATCCTATTCCGCCCGGCAGGGCTTCCAGCTGGGCCGGCCCGAGTTCATCGACCTGCTCTGGGAGGCACTGAATGATACCGCCGCGGTACCGATGGGCTGTACCGCCGATAATCTGGCCCGGGAGTATGCGCTTACGCGGGAGGAGGTTGACGCCTTTTCCATGCGTAGCCAGGAACGCTATGCTAGCGCGCAGGCGGCTGGGTTCTTTGCTCAGGAGGTCGCACCGGTTGCCCCTAAAGGGGTGTTGGAAATGGCCGATTACAAACCGCGCAAGTACCGTCTGAACAACCGTGAGGCGGTTGCTGCCGACGAACATCCGCGCCGGACCACCATGGAACATCTGGCTAAACTGCCCTGCGTTTTCACCAAAGAGGGGCCGACCACCGCCGGCAGTGCGTCCGGTATTGTCGATGGTGCCGCCGCGATGCTGGTGGCCTCGGGCGAGTATGTCCGGGCCAACGGCCTGAAACCGTTGGGCCGGATCCGCGGCTTCGCCTCGACCGGTGTAAAACCCGATATCATGGGGATCGGCCCGGTTCCGGCGATTCGTCTTCTGCTGGCGCAGATGGGGTTGACCCTGGGGGATATCGACCGGTTTGAGATCAACGAAGCCTTCTCCGCCCAGTGTCTGGCAGTGGCCAGGGTGCTGGAACTGGATCAGGACAAGCTGAACGTCAACGGTGGTGCCATCGCCATCGGCCATCCGTTGGGGGCGACCGGTGTCCGGCTGGCCCTGACCTGTCTGAAGACGCTGCAACGTGACGGCAAACAATTGGGGATTGCTTCCGCCTGTATCGGCGGTGGGCAGGGGATCGCCATGGTTGTGGAGGCCTGCTGATGTCTGCTACGGATCAAGAGATCCGGAAGCGGGTGGTTGTAATCACCGGTGCCGGACAGGGGATCGGTGCCGCCATCGCCCGGCGTTTTGCCGACCAGGGGGAACGGCTGGTTCTGGTTGATGTCAACACCGAGCAATTGCGTCGACTGGCCGGCAGTCTTGAAGATACAACTTGTGAGGTTTTGCCGATCACCGCGGATGTTGCCAGTAAAGAGCAGGTTGGGCAGCTGGTCGAACAGGTGGTTGAAAAGTTCGGCGGCATCGATGTGCTGGTCAATAACGCCGGTATCATTCGGGACAATCTGATCAGCAACATCTCCGAGCAGGATTGGGATCAGGTGCTGGATGTCAATCTCAAGGGGGCCTTTCTCTGCTGTCAGGCGGTCTTTCCGACGCTGAAAAATCAGCGCTCGGGGAAAATCGTCAATATTGTTTCGCGGGCCTGGCTCGGCAGTATCGGTCAGGCCAACTATACCGCCAGCAAGGGGGGGCTGGTCAGCCTGACCCGTTCCCTGGCGCTCGAATTTGCCCGCTTTCAGATCAATGTCAATGCCGTGGCGCCGGGACTGATCGATACGCCGATGACGCAGGGGATGCCGAGCGAGGGGCGTGAGCGGCTGATCCGCATGCAGCCGACCGGCAAGATGGGCAAGGTTGAAGATATCGCCGCAGCGGTGG
Organism: Deltaproteobacteria bacterium; assembly: GCA_013152145.1. Taxonomy (GTDB): domain Bacteria; phylum Desulfobacterota; class Desulfuromonadia; order Desulfuromonadales; family Geopsychrobacteraceae; genus Malonomonas. The sequence continues at coordinate 1,093 of JAADGW010000217.1, read as the reverse complement.
CTTTTCTGGCATCGGACGACGCCGAGTTCATCACCGGGCAGGTGTTGCATGTCGACGGCGGTAAAAGCTGTGGATTGTTGTCACTGTAAACAGGATCTGTGAATTGATGCCGTAGGGGCGCGGCAAGCAGCGCCCCTACGGTCGATTTTTTATAAAAGGACACCGATGAACGCTTACCTGGTTGAAGCCAAACGCACCGCCATCGGCAGAGCCCATCCCGATAAAGGGCTGTTCCGCAATGTGCGGGCGGATGAACTGCTCGCGATACTGATGCGTGAGCTGTTTGTGCGGCTGCCGGACGGTGAGACCTGCAAAGCGGCGATTGACGATGTCTATATTGGCTGTGTCGGTCAGCATCTGGAGCAGGGGAAGAACATCGCCCGGCTTGTTGTCGCACTGCTGGCCGAAATGCCCGATTCGGTGCCGGGGGTGACCATCAACCGGCTCTGTGCATCAAGCCTGCAGGCCTTCAATTTCGCTGCCACCACGATTGCCGCCGGTCATGCCGAACTGCTGCTGGCTGGCGGGGTCGAGCATATGACCCATGTACCGATGCAGGCCGCGATCGACTACAACCAGCAGTTGCTGGCACGCTACGAGTTCCCTTTCAACAACATGGGGCTGACTGCCGAAAAGGTTGCCCAGGTTTACAACATCAGCCGCAGGCGACAGGATCAGTTGGCCGTCGAGAGTCATCGCCGGGCGCTGGCCGCCCAGCAGGCCGGTCATTTTGCCCGCGAGATTATACCGATTCCGGTCGACGATTCGTCGGCCGAGCAGGATCAGGCGCCGCGTCCGGGCACCAGTCTGGAACGTCTCGCCGAGCTGAAATCGATCTTCATGGAAAACGGTACGGTCACGGCTGGCAACAGTTCGCCGCTGAACGATGGCGCCAGCCTGACCCTGCTGGCCTCCGAAAGCGCCTGTAAGCGGTTCGCGTTGCAACCTCGAGCGCGGGTGGTCGACTTCACCGTGGTCGGTCTCGATCCCTGCCAGATGGGTATGGGGCCGGTTCCGGCGATCGAAAAACTGCTGCAGAAAAACCGGCTCACGGTTGCCGACATCGATCTGTTCGAATTGAATGAAGCCTTCG
>JAADGW010000080.1 GCA_013152145.1 Deltaproteobacteria bacterium | reverse complement strand
GCGGTAAATTTGGTCGATGGAATAATGAGGTGTGTACCGGCAACCGCCTGTTGCCCTTCCAGCAGAGTTATCCCGGCCGGATTAAAAAAGACCGTGGTCGCATCTTCGGCACTGGCCGCTCCTCCGGCAAAGGCATTTCCCAACCCCGAAACCGATTGTTCAATGATGGCAAATCCAGAGGCGAAGGCTGTTGAGCTGCCGGCCAGCAGCAGGATCAGGCCGGCCAGAAGGGGAAAACTTTTCTTCAGCATAAGGGCTCCTTTCATGATAAAAAAATCAACAGCATTGTTGAAAAATATCAGTCTGTTGCAAACTATAGGCGGTCGGGCTGTTTGACGCAATAGAACAGCATTATTTTCTTTGCTTAATTTTGGGGGAATGGGGCCGTTCGAGCCTGTTTTGCCCGGCTGTTTTCTTGACAGGTGGGGGTGCCTGTGATAACGAAGGCGGACCGTTATGTTCAGATATCCAGTGGGTCCGGCAGGATGACCGGTCTTGACTTATTTCAGGGAGCATCAATAGATGAATCATCAGCAATCTGAAGCTTTGTTTTCTGCGGCAAAAACCGTGATCCCCGGGGGGGTCAACAGCCCGGTCCGGGCGTTCAAGTCGGTCGGCTGCAACCCGATCTTTATCGAAAGGGCGGCCGGCAGTAAAATCTATGATGCCGATGGCAATGAGTATATCGACTATGTCGGCTCCTGGGGGCCGATGATTCTCGGTCACTGCCATCCGAAGGTGGTCGAGGCGATCCAGCAGACGGCAGCCAGCGGTGCTTCTTTCGGGGCGCCGACGGCCCGTGAAACCGAGCTGGCCGAACTGGTCTGCGAGGCTTACCCGAATATCGAGAAGGTACGGATGGTCTCTTCCGGGACCGAGGCGACCATGAGCGCCATCCGTCTGGCGCGCGGCTACACCGGTCGCGACAAGATTCTCAAGTTCGACGGTTGTTATCACGGTCATGCCGATAGTCTGCTGGTGAAAGCGGGCAGCGGTCTGGCGACCTACGGTGTGCCGACCTCGCCCGGTGTCCCGGCTGATTTCGCCAAGTACACCTTAACCGCGACCTACAATGATCTGGAGGACGTCAAGCAGCTGGTTACCGCCAACAAGAAGGAGATCGCCTGCATCATCCTCGAGCCGATCGCCGGCAACATGGGCTGTGTGCCGCCGGCACCCGGTTTTCTTGAGGGGCTGCGCAAGCTCTGCAGCGCTGAAGGGATTGTGCTGATCATCGACGAAGTCATGACCGGCTTCCGCGTCGCCTACGGCGGCGCCCAGGAGCGGTTCAAGGTTCGTGGTGACCTGGTCTGCCTTGGCAAGATCATCGGCGGGGGGCTGCCGGTCGGGGCTTTCGGCGGCAAGCGGGAGATCATGGATGCGCTTTCACCGGAAGGCGGTGTTTATCAGGCCGGGACTCTGTCCGGTAATCCGCTGGCGATGAGTGCCGGGATCGCGACCCTGAAATTGTTGCAGCAGGAGGGTTTCTATCAGCAGCTTGAGGAGAACAGCGCCTACCTGGAAAAAGGCCTGCTGCAGGTTGCCGGGAGCAGTTCGACAGCCACCTGTTGGCAGCGGGTCGGTGCTATGTTCTGTACCTTTTTTCAGGCCGGGCCGGTGAACTCGTTTGCCGATGCGGTAAAGAGTGATACAGAAACCTTCGGCCGGTTTTTCCGCAACATGCTCGATAACGGGATCAATCTGGCACCGTCGCAGTTTGAGGCTGGTTTTATGAGCGTTGCCCATTCGACGGAAGATCTGGATAAAACTATTGAGGCGGCTGAAAAATCGTTTGCCGCGCTCTGATTAAACCGCCAGTCAGAGCCGTTTTGCTCAGAGCCGGCGCGGCTATTAACCGGTTGACTTCGACGGGGTGCTATGGTATTTAGAGTCCGCTTTTTACGGCAGAAGTGTATGCTGTATCCAAACTACCGATGACCAATAATAAAGAAAACAAACGTGAATTATATAAATCGATCGGTTTTCTGTCGGGCGTCGGAATTGCCATGGTGGCGGCTACCTTTATCGGCCTGGCCATGGGATATTACCTGGATCGGTGGCTGGGGACACGCCCTTGGTTCACGCTGACCTTCCTGATGATCGGTGTCATTTCCGGGTTCCGGAATGTTTACATTCTTACGGCTCGGGAATTGCGCCGACAACAGCGGGAAGAACAACAGCAGGCGGAACAGGATCGTGACACAAAGGGATGATCTGCTGCTGGCCGAAATGGCCCGGCGCAACTGGATAATACTGATCGTTCTGGTGCTGCTCAGCCTGTTCTGGCAATCGCCGCCGGTCACTTACGGTGTCCTTGCCGGCGGCCTGCTGGTTATCTTCAATTACCGCTGGCTGGGTCGGTCACTGCAGAACCTGATCGGTGACCCGCAACTGCACGTGGTCAAGGGCTTCAAGCGTAATTACCTGTTTCGGTTAATTGTGGTTGTCAGTGCCATCTACTTATTGCTGGTGCGGGGCGGTGTTCATCCGCTGGCATTGGTTGTCGGCCTGTCGGTGGTGGTCCTGAACCTGATGATAACAACGATCAAACGGCTTTATTAAAGTTTCAGATAGACAGGAGAGTTAAACCATGATCCATCCGTTTTTATTTTTGCAGTGGCTCGAACAGCAGCTGAATCTGCACTTCGGGGAGCACGTGACCTACACCTGGCTGGTCATGCTGATCCTGATCGTGGTCTCTTTTCTGGCGACCCGTTCTGCGTCGATTGTTCCCACCGGCCTGCAGAACCTGATGGAGGTTGTGCTTACCGGTATTGAAAGTTTGCTCGAAGAAACCATGGGCAAGGAAGGCAAGCCCTACTTTCCGTTGATCGCCACCTTCGCACTGTTCATACTGGTGTCGAACCTGCTCGCGCTGATCCCGGGCTTCTACCCGCCGACCGCCAATCTCAATACCAACGCGGCCTTGGCTTTGACGGTTTTCGTCATGACCCACGTGGTTGGCTTCAGAAAACATGGCGGTGCCTATCTCAAGCACTTCATGGGGCCGATCTGGTGGTTGTCTCCGCTGATTTTCGTGATTGAAATTATCGGTCATCTGGCCCGCCCGCTTTCCCTGACTCTGCGTCTTTTCGGCAATATGTGGGGGCACGAGATCGTCCTGATGATCTTCCTGATGCTGGTCCCGCTGTTCCTACCGATCCCGATGATGTTGATGGGGTTGCTGGTGGCATTTATCCAGACCTTCGTCTTTACCCTGCTGGCGATGATCTATATCGCCGGAGCACTGGAAGAAGCTCACTAAGAAGCTGCCCGGGATTGGTCCCGGTTGTTAACCGTTTTTTTTCGCTAGGTGCGAAAAAGGTCCTATATTGACTAGGAACAATTAAATAACTTGAAGACAGAAGGAGAATGACAATGGAATTTTTCGCTTGGTGTGTGGTTGCTGCCGGTATCGGCATGGGTCTCGGTTCTTTCGGTACCGGTATCGGCCAAGGTATGGCAATCAAGGCTGCTTGTGAGGGCGTTGCCCGTAACCCCGGGGCATCCGGTAAAATCCTGACCACCATGATGATCGGTCTGGCAATGGTTGAGTCTCTGGCTATCTATGTTTTTGTTGTGGCCATGATCATCCTTTTTGCCAACCCCTTTACCGAGCAGGTGGTGCAACTGCTGGTGAAGTAAGAGCAATGAGTTTGTCTGATTGAAAGAGGTGAGCCCGGCAGGGTTCACCTCTTTTTTTTGGCTTGCTGATTCCGGCCGGTCGCGGCGGCTTGTATACAAAGGAACTTTCGCTAACGCCCCAATAAATAGGCGGGAATCGGGTTTTTTTTGTTGCGCCATTGTGCTATTCTGCGCGGCGATGTTTGTCCGCTAACTTGTGTTGATTTCATATACTTCAATATACAAAAAGACAAATATGATGTTGCAGCCCGGCAATTTACCGTGCTTTCGGGGCTGCAGTCCGTTGCCCGGGTTTTTGCGAGGTTGTTGCTGTGAGAGGTTGCCTTCTGCCATGTTGGTCTTTGCCAGGACCTTTGTCAGATCATCTCCGTATTAATTCCTGATTTTTTATCGTTTAACCCGGCACCGCATTGTGGACTCTGCTGCATGCCCTGTGTTGTCGGCGGCATATTTTCTCTTTGTGGTAAGGAGCTGCTCACTCTTTGCCGACGGTTATGGTTCTTGCCGTTTTGAGGGATGTTGTTTTTTCTGCCA
>JAADGW010000221.1 GCA_013152145.1 Deltaproteobacteria bacterium | reverse complement strand
CTGTAGCCCAACGCACCGAAACCGCAAATCTGGCCGATGGCAATCGGGGCAATAAATGAGTGGTGGCGAAATTGTTCACGAGCATGAATATTTGACAGGTGGACCTCTACCGTCGGCAGGTCAACGCCGGAGAGGGCATCTCTTAACGCAATACTGGTATGCGTATAACCGCCGGGATTAATAATGATACCGACACAGTCTTCCTGTTTCGCCTGATGGACCCGGTCAATCAAGGCACCCTCACTGTTTGATTGAAAGGTTTCAAGCTCGATCCCTCGGGCTGATGCATCACCGGCCAGCGCCTGCATTATCTGCTCGAGGGTTTCATGACCATAGACCTCCGGCTCTCTGGTTCCCAACAAATTAAGATTCGGCCCGTTGATCAACAGTATCTTCATGATTTACAGCAAGGCCTCCCTTAAACTGCCGGCATCCCGCATCAACAGGTAACGACCCTGACCATAGTTCCCGTTACGATCGATCGTCAGGGCAACAAAATACTCCTCGGTCAGAGCATAAATGATGACATAATAGTGTTCCGTTTTGATTGCAACCTCTTGTAACTCCCCGGTTTCAAGGACTTCTGCGGCTTTCCGAATTTCCTTGGTGACATTGGAGTACTCGATTGCCACCAGGTTCAAGTCGAGAGTGACACCCTCAGCGACATACTGGTCGATTGCGATGCCATCATATCCCATCAAAACCGCTCCGACACCACCGGAACAGGAATTGACGATATTCTCCAGAATACGTCTAAACATCCGCCCTCCTCTGCTGAATACCAGCGAGCCATCGATTCAAGGTTGCAAGCGCCTGCTCATCAGCGATGGTCAAACCGGAGACGGTTGAAACCGCCCCGGCAGTCTCCTCATCAGCGGCAACTGGGGGTGCCGTTGATGCAGCATCAGTGACGCTCAATTCAGGCTTATGATCGTTATCAGCTGCCCCCGCATCAACGGCCGATTCATCACTCTCGGCAATGGCAGACGAATCATCTTCCGCAACCTGCCCGCCTTCAATATCGCGGATTTTACGGCGCAGCAGGAAATTATCGGGATCGTCCAGCAGCAGTTGGCGATAAATTTCCAATGCCTGCTGAGACAACCCCTGCTTTAAATAAAGATCAGCCAAAGTCGACGATGCCAGAGGCAGCACTGTCTCTGCTTTATCGGCAGAAACAGTGACCTTTTCTGGCTCGGTGACACAAACATCGGGAGTTTTTTCGGGAAGAGAAAGGAGCAGTTTATTGATAACCGGGTCGGCTGGACTTAATTGCCGAGCATCAAGCAACAGGGCACGGGCTTTCTCTTCGCGGCCCAGAACAATATTCAGGCGAGCATAACCAACCAACGCCGCCAGACTTTCCGCATCCCAATGCAGGGCCCGCTGAAAGGAGGCTTCAGAACCGCTGTAATCACCCTGCTGGAAAAGGATACGCCCCAGGACAATATGTGCCGGACTGAAATCGGAGTGGTCCTCAAGTCCCCTCTCAATAACCTGGCGCGCATCATCCAACATGCCCATCTTCCGATAAGCTTCACCTAAAGAAACAAAAATTGTAGATTTTGGATCCTTTGCCAGAATCTCGGTGTACGCGGCGATTTTCCCCAAAAGCGAATTCTGCTGAGTCTGTTCAGTCATGGCGCCCTCAAGAGGTTAAGATTTCAGAAAAAACGGCAGAAATATCCGGGACAGTGAGCAGTTTTACATCACCAATCTTCTGGTTTAAGACCAGCGTCAAGGTTCCATGTTTTACTTTTTTATCCCGCTGCATGGCAGCGACATAATCGACCAGAGAGTAATCAGGCGGGTCAACCGGCAAGTTGAACGATTTCAGCAGGGCGATGATCCGTTCAACATCTGCCTGCTCGCACAAGCCTTGCTGGGCTGATATTTTAGCCGCAGCAACCATTCCGATGGCAACCGCTTCGCCGTGTTTCCATTGACCGTATCCGGACAGGAATTCGATCGCATGACCGAAGGTGTGACCATAGTTCAAAAATGCCCTTACAGAGCCTTCCTTTTCGTCAACTTCTACAATATCCGACTTTATTTGGCAAGATCTCATTACTGCGGCAATCAGGGTATCAATCTGCCGTTGTTGTAACGGCAGATAATTATCTTCCAACCAGTTAAAAAAGGATCTGTCTTTGATGATTCCGTACTTTACCACTTCAGCTAAACCGGCCGCGACTTCTCGAGGATCGAGAGTCATCAGAGTGGCAACATCGATCAGGACAAGTTCCGGTTGATAAAAAGCCCCGATAAGATTCTTACCCAGGGGATGGTTGACGGCGGTTTTACCACCGACCGAGCTGTCGACCTGAGCAAGCAGGGTCGTCGGCACCTGCACAAAGGGAATTCCACGTAAAAAAGTCGCCGCGGCAAAACCGACCATATCACCGATAACGCCGCCACCGAGCGCAATCAGACCGGTACTGCGATCAAAGTTATGACGTATCAATTCATCGTAGATAAGTCCCAGTGTCTGCTGGTTCTTGTACTGCTCTCCATCAGGAAGATTGATTTCCAGGATATCATGGCCGGCAGCCCGCAATGATTTGCGGACAACGTCTCCGTAAAGTTGGCTGACAGTCGGATTGGAAATAACCGCAACCCGCTGAGGAAAATCGATCTCCCGCAACTTCGAGCCGAGGGTGGCGAGGATATCCGCACCAACCAAAATAGCATAACTACGATTTCCCAGGGGTACAGTGATCTTTTCAATCATTACTTCATCCGGTCACTATTCAGCCAGATGGCCTCGGGGTACCCACTTCAAGGGTTCATGCGGCCCTTGGAGTGGGTAGCGCGAGGTTATCCACCGCGCTGCTTTTTAAAAAAAAAGGGCAGGTCTCCCTGCCCTTCTCTAAAGAAATTTATTTTGCTAATTATTGTGCACAATTCTCGGAGTGATAAAAATCAACAATTCATCCTTGATCGTCTGTTTCTTTGAAGACTTAAACAGATGACCCAGGATGGGAATATTCATCAGGCCCGGCACACCGGCCTCAGACTCACGAACATTCTCTACGAAAATCCCGCCGATAACAGTCGTCTCGCCGTCCTTGATCAGCACCTTCGTTTCAGCTCTTTTGGTATCAATACTCGGTGCCACCGAGACAGAATCCACCGAGGGAGAATCATTCGTCGCCAGAATATCGAGAATAATGGAATTATCCGGATTAATAACCGGGGTCACTTCCAGCTTCAGTTCGGCGTTGACAAATTCAGTTTTGGGACCATCCGCGCCCGAAGTCTGGTAGGGGATTGACGTTCCCTGACTGATTGTTGCGGTTTCACCATTCAGGGTTGTAACCCGCGGCGTGGAAATAACCTTGCCCTTACCATCGGACTCAAGTGCTGAGAGTTGCATGTCAAGGATAACATCTTTGAGTACAGATCGACCAAACCGCAGTTGTGTCCCTAAACCGGGTGTCGCAACAAACGACCCGACGGCTTTATCCGCCACGTTAACCAAAAATCCGCCGCCGATCCCGGCAATGCCATTGGTAATAAAACTTGAATTGCTGGCATTCCGCTGTTGAAGACCCCAGTTCACACCCAAATCACGGGAATAATTGGAGTTCACCTGAACAATCCGTGCTTCGATCATGACTTGGCGTTCAGGCGTATCCAGAATATCGATCAGCCCCCTTGCCTTCTTGATACGTGATGGCACATCAGTGATAATGAGCAGTTTGTTACGACTGTCTTCAGTGATACTCCCCCGCTCACTCAACAGTTCTTTTACGGGGCTCGCAACATTGCCTAAATCGGCATAACTGACAGTGACAACCTCAGTGGTCAGGGGCTCAAGTTTTTCCTGTGAGCGAGCCGCGGTCAGCTCGGCCTCCTTCATTGTCCGAATTTTATTTTTGGGCAGAATACGAACAACATTAC
>JAADGW010000241.1 GCA_013152145.1 Deltaproteobacteria bacterium | reverse complement strand
GGAGGGCCGGCGACCGACAAGGTGGAGGCTTTACTGCAAGCGGCTCCAGAGAAATTGCGGCAACTGCTCAGCTGAGTCTTCTTCACCGGCCACGGGCTGGACATCTTCGTGCGTTCGATTATATTTTAACTTACCCCGGACGCGGGCAACCGGCTGGAAGATCCCGGAAAAAGCGCCTGATAGCAACCGGCCAGGTTCACACAAAGACCGATTTGGGACCTTATGCTGCAACAGGAACTGAGCAACAAACCGGCACCGGTTCAAGAGCCGAAACCGAAAACCCTGCTGGTGGTCGATGATGAACCGATCATCTGTCAACTCTGCGCCCGGGCTCTGCGCGGGTTTTAACATCCTGCAAGCGGGTGATGGTCGTCAGGCGCTGAGGATGTTCGAAAAAAATGAGATCGACATCATTCTCAGTGATGTCATGATGCCGCACCTCAGCGGCCTGGAGCTGCTGCGCACGGTCAAAAGCCAGCAACCCGACCTGGCGGTCATCATGATGACCGGTTATACCGACAAAGAGGTGATCCTGCAGGCATTAAAAGCCGGGGCTGACGATTTTATCAGCAAACCGATCAATCTGTTGCAGTTACGCACCACCGTCGATAAAGTCCTCGACAAACTGTTGCTCCGTCAAGAGCTGGCCAGCCTCAAACGGCTGGATCAGCTGAAAAGTGATTTTCTCGGCCTGATTTCCCACAAGCTGAAAACTCCGACCACCGCCATTTCCCTGTTTATTCAGAATGTTGCGGATGGTATCGGTGACCCCGAAGATGCCGGTTTTCAAAAAACATTAGCGCTGGTGCAAGCCGAAACCCTGCATCTGGAGCATCTGATCCAGGACCTGCTCTACTTCAGCAACATCATCCTTCAGGATCGCCAACTGCAGCTGGAGCCGATTGAGCCGGGCCGGATCGCCCGCCAGGTTGCCACCAGCCTGCAACCGGCAGCCGTCAGCCGGCAACTCGATTACCAGATCACCATTGATCCGCCGTCCTCCCCCACGCTCTTAAGTCTTGATCGGGAACGGATTACCTTTGTCCTCCGCGCCCTGCTTGACAATGCAATCAAGTTCACCCCACCGGGCGGCAGCGTACAACTGGAAAGCAGCGTGAAAGACAATCTGGTTCTGATCCAGATACGTGACACCGGCCGCGGTATCTCGCGGCAGGAAATCTCAAAGGTTTTCAATAAGTTTTACCAGATTGACCAGGACAAGACCGGTCAGGTTCGCGGCTTCGGACTCGGCCTCTTTTATGCCCGCGATTTTATCCGTAAAATGGGCGGCAAGCTATCCCTCGACAGTCAACCGGGACTGGGCACCGTCGCGACGATCGAATTTCCACTGCCGGACGAAATTCAGCCCGCGCGTGAAAATTAGCTTTCCCCCGTCATTTCAGCGTCATAAAGCTTTTTCTCCTCCGCTTTTTTGTGCTATATTTCATCTTTTTCTTCAACCGGTATTTTTTAATCAATCAGGAGGGTACCGATGTTCAAAGGAACAACGATCTGTTGTGTTCGGCGCGGCACAGAAGTGGCCTTGGCCGGAGATGGGCAGGTCAGCCTCGGCAACACGGTCATGAAGCACGGCGCGCGCAAGATCCGCCGCATTTACCAGGATCAGGTTCTGGCCGGTTTCGCCGGCAGCACCGCTGATGCTTTCACCCTGTTTGAAAAATTCGAGGCCAAACTGGAGGAATTTCGTGGCAACTTGCCCCGCGCAGCAGTGGCCCTGGCCAAAGACTGGCGCACCGACCGGATACTGCGTCGGCTGGAAGCATTGCTGATTGTCGCCGACAAAGATGTTTCACTGGTGATTTCCGGGGCCGGCGATGTCATCGAACCGGATGACGGCGTTGCCGCGATCGGCTCCGGCGGCAGCTTTGCCCAGGCCGCCGCCCGGGCGATGCTCAGACACTCGCAACTGCCTGCTGAAAAAATTGTCGAAGAGGCCCTGAAGATTGCGGCCGAAATCTGTATTTATACCAACGACCGGATAGCTGTTGAGGTTATTAAGTGACCAACTTTACCCCCAGAGAGATCGTTTCCGAACTGGATCGCTACATCATCGGCCAGAACGATGCCAAACGGGCCGTTGCCGTTGCCCTGCGCAATCGCTGGCGCCGTCAGCAGGTCGAAACTGACCTGCGCGATGAGATCGTGCCGAAAAACATCATCATGATCGGTCCGACCGGAGTCGGTAAAACCGAGATTGCCCGGCGACTGGCCAAGCTGGCCCAGGCACCCTTTATCAAGGTCGAAGCCAGCAAGTTTACCGAAGTCGGCTACGTCGGTCGTGATGTCGAAAGCATGGTCCGGGACCTGCTCGACCTGGCGATCATCATGGTCAAGGAAGAAGAAGCGAAGAAGATGCACGTCAAGGCGGAAGGCAACGCCGAAGAGAAACTGCTCGACCTGCTGCTGCCCGGCAATGCCGATAACTCCCCGGACAAACAGGAGCAGCACCAGCACACCCGCGATAAATTGCGCAAGCTGCTGCGTATGGGTGAGCTGGATGAACGTTTTGTCGAGCTGGAATCCGAGATCAGCAGCATGCCGCAGATGAATATCCTCACCCCGCAGGGGGGCGAAGATCTGGGTATCAACATGAAGGAGATGTTCGGCAACCTGTTTCCGAAGAAAACCAAACGCAAGCGGATCAAGGTCAGTGAGGCCCGGGAGTTGCTGATCGCCAGTGAAGCGGAAAAACTGGTCGACATGGAAACTGTCACCAGTCTGGCCCGTGAGCGCACCGAACAGACCGGCATCATCTTTATCGACGAGCTCGACAAGATCGCCAGCCGTGAAGGGATGGGCGGACCGGAAGTTTCCCGCGAGGGGGTGCAGCGCGACATTCTGCCGATCGTCGAAGGCAGTACCGTCAACACCAAGCACGGCCCGGTCAAAACCGACCATGTGCTGTTCATCGCCGCCGGTGCATTTCACGTGGCGAAGCCTGCCGACCTGATCCCGGAGTTACAGGGTCGCTTCCCGATCCGTGTTGAGCTGGACAGTCTCGGTGAGGAGGAATTCTACCGCATCCTCACCGAACCCAAAAATGCCCTGACCCGACAGTACACAGCGCTGCTGAAAACGGAATCGATCGATCTGGAGTTTGCTGAAGGGGCGATCCGCGAAATCGCCAAAATAGCGAAGACGGTCAATGATCGCACCGAGAACATCGGCGCCCGACGATTGCACACGATCATGGAAAAACTGCTTGAGGAGCTGTCTTTCGATGCCCCGGAGTTAACCGAGCGGAAGGTCACAATTGATGCCGAAGAGGTCCAACGACGGTTGGCCGATATCAGCCAGGATGAAGATCTGTCACGCTATATTCTGTGAGGTCGGACAAATAAAATGCAGAAACTGATCGAAAAAGCGAACGTTCTGATGGAGGCCCTACCGTGGATTAAAAACTTCTACGGCAAAACCATCGTCATCAAATATGGCGGCAACGCCATGGTCGAGAAGCGGCTCAAGGAAGGCTTTGCCCGCGACGTCATTTTGATGAAATATATCGGCCTCAACCCGGTTGTGGTCCATGGCGGCGGTCCGCAGATCGGCAAAGTTCTGGAAGCGATGAAGATTGAAAGCCGTTTTGTGCAGGGCATGCGGGTGACCGACAGCGCCACCATGGACGTCGTCGAAATGGTCCTCGGCGGCAAAGTCAATAAAGAGATCGTCAACAATATCAACCGTCACGGCGGCAAAGCGGTCGGCCTGACCGGTAAGGACGGCGGTCTGATCCAGGCACGCAAACTGGAAATGACCGCGGTCAACCCGGAAACCCTGACCCCGGAAATCATCGATATCGGCATGGTCGGTGAGGTCGAAAGTGTCAATCCGGCGGTCATCAGTGCGCTGGAAGGGGGCAACTTCATCCCGGTGATCGCGCCGATCGGCGTCAGCCTGAACGGTGAAACCTACAACATCAACGCCGACCTGGTCGCCGGTAAAATTGCCGGCGCCTTAAAAGCGGAAAAACTGATCCTGCTCACCGATATTGAGGGCGTCAAAGACAAGCAGGGCAAGCTGATCTCGACCATCGACGTACGACGGGTGCCTGACCTGATCAATGACGGGACGATCTCCGGCGGCATGATCCCGAAGGTTAACTGCTGCGTCGATGCGGTTGCAGAAGGGGTGACCAAGACACATCATCGACGGCCGGATGGAACATGCCTGTCTGCTGGAGATCTTCACCAACAAAGGGGTCGGTACCGCCGTGGCAAGGTACGATAAATGAAAAATCCCTCTCAATCCCCCTTTGCAAAGGGGACTGGGGGAGATTTAAATAAACGGGAAAACTATGAATTCACACAACTGGATTGAGCGGGGCCTGACCTCCGTCGCCGCGACCTACGGGCGCTATCCGCTGGTTGCGGCCAGCGGCGAAGGCTGCTGGCTGACCGATATCGACGGTAAAAAATATCTTGATTTCCTCGCCGGGGTCGCGGTCAACAACCTGGGCCATTGCCACCCGAAGGTGGTCGCCGCTATCCGGCAACAGGCCGGAACCCTGCTGCACTGCTCCAACTTTTACCATATCCCGCAGCAGATCGAACTGGCGGAACTGCTCTGTGAGCATTCCTTCGGCGACCGGGTATTTTTCTGCAATTCCGGGGCTGAGGCCAACGAGGCGGCCATCAAACTGGCCCGCAAGTACAGTAGCGAAAATTACCGGGCGGACCGGATCGAGGTGATCACCGCGCTCGCCTCTTTCCATGGCCGGACCTTCGGCGGCATCAGCGCCACCGGGCAGGAAAAGGTGCGCAACGGCTTCGGACCGGTAGTCCCCGGTTTCAGCTACGTCCCGTTCGGTGACATCGAAGCATTACGGGCAGCAATCACGCCACACAGCTGCGCCGTCATGCTCGAACCGCTGCAAGGAGAGGGCGGCGTCAACGTCCCGCCGGCCGGCTACCTGCAAGCGGTCCGGGAGCTTTGTGACGAGCGGGAGCTACTGCTGATTTTCGACGAAGTCCAGGTCGGCTGCGGCCGGACCGGCAGTCTGTTCGCCTATCAGCAGGAAGAGATCGAGCCGGACGTGATGAGCCTGGCCAAGGCGTTGGCCGGCGGGCCGCCGATCGGTGCCATGATCACTCGCGAAAAATACGCCGTGGCGCTCGGCCCCGGCACTCACGGTTCCACCTTCGGCGGCAATCCGCTGATGGCGGCAGCCGGACTGGCGACGCTGAAAGCGCTGCTTGAGGATGGCATCCTCGAAAACTGCGTTGCCATGGGTGACTACCTGCGCCGGAAGCTGGAAGCGCTGCAGGAAAAGTACGATTTTATCGTCGAGGTTCGCGGCCGCGGCCTGATCCTCGGCATGGAACTGAACATCGAGGGCGGTGAACTGGTCAAGACCGCCCTCGAACGCGGCCTGCTGATTAACTGCACGGTCGGTAAAGTGTTGCGGTTTGTACCGCCGCTGATTGTCAGCAGGAACGAGATTGACCAGATGCTGCAGATTCTCGACGGAATTTTTGCCGACGAGCAGGAGAATCAACCATGAATAAGGACTTTCTTTGCCTCTCCGACTGGTCGCTGGAAGACCTGGAGGAGATCTTCGCCTTGACCGGGGAGTTGAAACAAAAACAGAAAGAAGGCACCCCGCACCCGCTGCTCGCGGGGCAGACGCTGGGCATGCTGTTCGAAAAGAGTTCAACCCGGACCCGGGTTTCCTTTGAAGTCGGCATGTTTCAACTCGGCGGCCACGCCCTGTTTCTGCACTCCGGTACCACCCAGATGGGCCGCGGTGAACCGATCAAGGATACCGCCCGGGTGATGGCCCGTTATTGTGACGGCATCATGATCCG
>JAADGW010000053.1 GCA_013152145.1 Deltaproteobacteria bacterium | reverse complement strand
CGCGGCTGGGGGTGGGATCACCGGAGGGGTGGTTGTGAACAAACAGGACCGCTGCGGCCGATTCGCGCAGCACCGGGGCGAAGACTTCGCGAGGATGGACGATGCTGGCGTTGAGGCTGCCCTCGGAAATCTGCACTTCGCGGATCAGGCGTTTTTTGCTGTCGAGCAGCAGGGCGAGAAATACCTCTTTACGGTAATCGCAGAGTCGCTCGTGGAAATGCTCAAAGGCATCTTTCGAGCAACGATAGGCTTGACCGGGCTGCAAGCGGGTATCACTGAAACGCCGGGCGATCTGAAACAGTGCCTGAATCTCGGCGGCTTTGGCCGGGCCGATCCCCGGCTGCCGACAGAGTTCGCTGATACTGACGGCGGAAAGCCGGCGTAGCGAACCGAAACGGCTCAGCAGCCCGCGTGCCAGATCGACAGCGCTCTGTTTGCTGCCGGAATTTCCGGTGCGGATGATCAGCGCCAACAGCTCGGCATCGGTCAGGGTTTCCGCTCCCCGGGCAAGTAATTTTTCTTTCCCGCGGCCGCTCGTCGGCCGGCCAGTCTTTGATCCGTCGCATCGTTCCCCCTCCCGCAACCATCAGAAAAAAAGCGCCGGAGAAACAACTCACGGCGCGATAATACACTATTTCTCAACTCTTACTTATTCCTGACCTTGGAATGAAATTAAGTACATCCTGTCTGCTTCGACAAAAACCTACTCCCTGACATAGGTATCGATGTCGGTCTCGTGCGGCATCCCCATCTCGCGCGCATATTCCGATTCGATGATCTGGTAATGGTTGTGGGTGACCTTGGCCATCTGCTCAAAAATCGTCCGCACCCCGGGATCAATAATCTGGTTGGCGGTACTGTTCAGGATTTTTTCCAGCTGCTGCTCTTTTTCCATGGCGATCTCGCGCGCCCGACGTTCCTTCGTCCGGGTATCGACCACCTTCTCCAACTCTTTGACAATCTGCTTGACCGACTGGCAGGGCGCATTGACAAATTCAGCCAGAGAACCGAATTCCTTCCCCCGGTAATGACGGAAGAAGAAACCGACGTGCTCCTCTTTCTCTTTGGCCAGTCGGGCAAAAACTTGCCGACCTTCGCCGTCGGTCACCATTTCTGCAGCTTTCTGGTAAAAGCACATCAGCTCTTTTTCACGCTCAACAGCAACCTTGATCGCTTCCTGGTGTCGCATTTCTTGTGGCATGGGCACCTCCTCTGAACCGGGTTCAAACTCTCAGCGGTTACCATCAAAGGATAGCGAAGCGGGGCCTGTTGTCAAATTGTCGACAGTGTCCGGATCAGATCACGCCCAGCGCAAACAGCTTATCCGCGATCGCCTCGGCGAGTTTACGATAGCCCGCAGAATTCGGGTGAGCCGGATCACTCCGGAACTGTGGATTAGACAACAGCTTCCCCAGGACACCCTCGATCAGCGGGATATTGAACTCATCGGCGATCTCTTTGTAGAGCGCCGCATCGTGCAGCGCTAGGCCCGGCCGGGGCACCGCAACCATCACCACCGGAATTCCCCGCTGGTTAATAATTTTGAACATGCTCCGCAGGTTCTCCTTCAACTGTTGCAGACCAAGGTTACGCAGCAGGTCATTGCCGCCGGAGCAGATGATCACCAGATCCGGGTCCTGCTTATCGAGGACGCCCGGCAAGCGCCGCAGGGCCTCAGCACTGGTTTCCCCGGGGACTCCGGCATTGAACACCTCGCGGGCAATCATGCGTTTGAGTTGTGCCGGGTAGCTGAAACCCGGCTCGGCCCCGACCCCGGAGGTCAGACTGTCACCAAAAGCCAGAATGACCGAGTTAGGCCGCAACTTGTGAAAAATCTGCCCGCGGTCACAGGCCGATAACGATAACAGGATCAACAAACCGACAAGCCACTTCACTTTATTCATCATATCCATCCATGTTTATGCAGAAAAAAACTGCCTGATTGCAGTAAAAACCTGTTCACTGGTCCCTTTAACCACCGGCGTCGACGGCAGCGACCGCAGAAACATCCGGCCATAGCCACGACGGACCACGCGCGTATCGAGGATCAGCACCACCCCGCGATCATTGCGATGGCGGATCAAGCGACCGAAACCCTGCTTGAAGCGGATCACCGCCTGCGGCACCGTGTACTCCATAAAGGGATCGCCGCCACGCTGTTCAATCGCCTGGGCACGGGCCTCCAGTACCGGCTCAGTCGGCACCCTGAACGGCAGCCGGGCAATAATCACCTGCTCCAGTGAGCGGCCCGGCACATCCACCCCTTCCCAGAACGAATCGGTGCCGAAGAGGATGCTGCTTTCATCTTCGGCAAAGCGCTTGAGCAGACGATGCCGATTTTCCTGTCCCTGGCGCAGGCAATGCAGACGTTGCGCTTCGAGTACCGGCGAAAGCTCCTCATGCACCTGCCGCAGCAGGGCGTAAGAGGTAAACAGCACGAAACTGCGCCCGCCGCTGGCAAGAACTGCTTTTTCCACCGCGTCGCGCACCGCCGCAGAAAAGCCGGGCTGACCCGGTTCCGGCAGATCGCTCGGCACCGCAACCAGCGCCTGCTGCCGGTAATCGAAGGGAGAATCAAGACTCAATTCGATCAGCCGGCCCGGCTCAACCCGGTCGAGCCCGACCCGCGAATGATAGTAACCGAAGGCCCCGGCCACGGTCAAAGTGGCACTGGTCATCACCAGCGTCCGGAAGCGTTGGTAGAGTGCCTTGTCGAGACTTTCGGCCACCTCCAGCGGGGCCTGACAGAGGCTGGTAATCAACCCCTTGCCACGTCCGATCCGCCCCTCACGGATTTCCAGCCAGACGCAGCGGTCTTTCGCCGCGGCCTGGAAAGAGCTTAAATCGGCGGCCAGTGCTTCCAGACGCCCGGCGATACCGCGCAGGTCGACCAGCGATGAAGTGAGTTTGTCGGCGACCTCTTCCGGCAGGGCATCGGCAGAACGCAGCAGATCGAGCAGTTCCTCGGCCAGCTCGTAGCTGCCGACCCGCAGCTTTTCGACCCGCTGACAGATCTGCCGCCAGACCGGCGTCTCCATAAAATCTGGCAACACCCGGTGCTTCAATTCAAACTTGCTGGAAACTTTTTTGCCGAGGGCATCCGGCAGCTCCTCACCGATCGACTGTAATTCTTCCAGCGCTTGATTGAGAAGCTGCTGCCGCCGTGCAATCAGGGATTCAATTCGGCCGTGCAGGGCACGGTAAAGATCATCCTCGGTCTCCGGCAATTCGCGCGACAACTGATCGAGCAGCCGTGGCAGCAAACCTTGATTCGGCTTGCGCGGATGCCGTAAACGGCCGAGCAGCCGAGAAAAAGTGAAACGGCTGAGCTGGGACGAAAAATAGCTGGTGGCGACATCCTCCAGATGATGGGCCTCATCGAGGATAATCCGCTCAAACGGCGGCAGCACAGCCGTCGCCGAGTAGTTGCTGGTCTGCTGCCGCAGCGCCAGATCGGAAAGCAGCAACGCATGGTTGACAACCAGAATATCGGCCCGCGCGGCCTGCCGCCGAGCCTTGTGAAAAAAACAGCGGCTGTAATACTGGCAGCGGACCCGGGCACACTGGTCCGCCTCGCAGCAGACCTCTTCCCAGGCCTGATAACTGGGGATAAAAGAGAGGTCTTCCTTCGAGCCGTCCGCAGTGGTTTCGGCCCAGTTCAGGATCTGCCGAATTTCGTCGACCTGCGCCTGATCAAACAGGCCCAGCTCCTGCCCGGCATTTTCACTGCGTCGCCAACAGAGATAATTGCTGCGTCCCTTGACCAGTACGGCGTGAAATTCGATGCCAGTGGCTCGTCGCAAAAACGGCAGATCTTTACGGATCAGCTGTTCCTGCAGGTTGATCGTGCGGGTCGAGACCACTACCCGTTCGTGGTTACTGCGCGCCCAGAGCAGCGCCGGGACCAGGTAGGCAAGACTTTTACCGGTACCGGTGCCGGCCTCGACAACCGCCAGCTGGCCCTTGTTGAAAGCTTCGGCCACGGCAAACGCCATCCGCAGTTGCTCGGGACGTTCTTCAAAATCGGGCAGTTTTCCAGCGATGCAGCCAGTGGGGCCGAGCAGCTCGCCAATCTGCTCGGCAGCGATCAGCTGTTCATCCCTGGCCGCAAAGACTTCCACAACCCGGTACAGGTTACCAACAGCGTTATCCACAATGTAAAAAGCAACCCCGATTGCTCCGAGTTGCGAGGCAATTTCGAGATCTGCGCCGGAAGGACGCAGCTCCCCCGAAGGATGGTTGTGGATAACCACATCACCATAGCCACAGGTCTGCAGAATCGCCGGAACGGCGGCTTCCGAACCGCGCGCCAGCACCTCAATCTGTACGACCCGCCGTGCGGCATCGGTCTGGGCCGAGCACAAAAACTTCGTTGCCAGCCGCTGCATCGATAGCGTAGCGCAGCTGTAATAAGCTGTCAGAAGAAAAATGATCAAGCATGGGCAGGGAGTATAGAGGAAGACGACAGTGAGGGAAAGCTGATTCACCGACCGCTCACAATGGGGACGAAACCGCCCCGCTGACCAGACTTCGAGAACAGGTCGCGGAGATTCAGAATACGTATCTGCCCATCGTCGTGCTATGCTGCCGGGAATTTTTCAGGAGGAGTGACTGATGGCTGAACTGATGAATATCTACCGGCGCCTGAGTGAGCGATACGGCCCGCGACACTGGTGGCCGGCCGACACCCCGTTCGAGGTGGTCATCGGTGCCATACTGACCCAGAACACCAACTGGAGCAATGTCGAAAAGGCGATCGCCAACCTGCGCGCCGCCGATGCTCTGACCTGCCCG
>JAADGW010000201.1 GCA_013152145.1 Deltaproteobacteria bacterium | reverse complement strand
TTAACCGGAAAAAGGAGAGTGACATGATGGAGTTTTTTACCAGCATAGGAAGTGTGGATAAAATTTACACGACAGTTGATTACTACACTTACATCAAGGGGCTTGAGTATTTGATCTGCGTCGGCTTCTTCGTCGTGTTCCCCATGTTCTACCGGTATATCCATGGTGGCAGGGATGACACCTGATTTTTTCAGCGGAATTGTTCGCGGGATCTGCCTTTTATTTACCAGCTGCCAGGGCAGAAGTTTGACGACGGTCTGAACTTTGACGAGGAGATTGAGTGCTATGTTTGGTGTTTCAAATTGGCACATGAAGGGTTTGTTGCTGTTACTGCTGACGTTACTGCTGCCCATGGGGGTTTATGCCATGGACGCACCCGAGAGTGTGACCATCGATACGATCGCCAAGTATTATGAGCCGGTTGAGTTTGATCATGCCATGCACATGGACGTGGCTGAAGATTGCTCCGTATGCCACCACCACACAACCGGAACCGGCGCCACCAACCCTTATTGTTCAAAATGCCACAGTGAGAACAGGGAGTCGGCCACGGTGGCCTGTCAGGGTTGTCACTCTGCCGACCCCTTCTCTGCCGAATCGATTCGTCGGCAGGGTGAGCTGAACCTTTTCCACGACGATCTGATCGGGCTGAAAGGAGCTTATCACGAGAACTGTCTCGGCTGCCATCGGCAGATGGACGGTCCAACCGGGTGTGAGGACTGTCATGCCAAAACCGACGCCGGTGAAAGGCTCTACCATTCAGGAAAGTACGCTCCGGAACCCTCTACGCATAGCGCTGCCGAGCACGAGTAACTGATGTGGTTTGCTGTCGGAGAATTTTAGCAAGGAGATATCGTCATGAGTAAAGTGAGTCGAAGAAAATTTCTCGCCGGCAGTCTGGCCGGTGGCGTGGCAGCGATGCTGGCGCCCGTCAAAAAAGTGCTGGCGAGTGGTGATTTCAGGGGTTTTCCGGACGGCATGGGGGTTCTGGTTGATCTGACCCGTTGTGTCGGCTGCCGCAGTTGCGAGGCGGCCTGTAACAAAGAGCAGGGCCTGCCGGCCCCTGATCTGCCGTTTGATGATGACTCGGTCTTTGATGAGACCTTCCATCATGGGACCCAGAAGCGTCGGACGACGGAAAAGGCCTACACGGTTGTCAACCGTTACGAGCCGAAAGACAGTGACCAGCCGGTTTACCGGAAGGTGCAGTGCAACCACTGTAACGAGCCGGCTTGCCTGACCTCCTGTTTCGTCAAGGCTTATACCAAAACCAACGAGGGGGCGGTGATTTACGACGAGCATGTCTGTGTCGGTTGTCGGACCTGCATGGTTGCCTGCCCGCACAATATTCCGGCCTACGCCTACTCCAAGGTGATCGATCCGGTGGTTAAAAAGTGCATCTTCTGTTACGACACCCGGGTCAGCAAGGGGCGTCCGCCCGCATGTGTTGAGATCTGTCCGGCCGAGGCACTGACGTTCGGTAAGCGTAAGGATCTGCTCCGTCTGGCCCGCGCCAGGATCAAGAGCAGTCCAGAGAAATACCAGCAAGAGATCTACGGTGAGCATACGGTCGGCGGCAGCGCCTGGATGTACATCGCCGGTGTCCCGTTTGAAGAACTCGGCTTCGACACCACCTTGCCGAATGAACCGATCATCAACAATGTCAAGGGCTTCCTCGGGATGGTGCCGATGGTCCTGGCCATCTGGCCGGCGCTGTTTACCGGATTCCATCTGCTGGCGACCAAAAACAAGGACCACGATCACCATGATGACAGTCATACCGGGGAGGGAGAAAAATAATGGAAAAGCTCGCTGATTATGGCATCAAGCCTCTGGCTGGCGCGAAAAAACCGTCTGGAGGAAAGTGGAACGTTATGGAGAAATTGTTTCTCGGCCTGACTCTTGACCAGTATATCGGTCAGGTGGTGCGGAACAAGTTCAACTGGCTGCTGGCGGCGATCATGGCGGTCGGTATTCCGTTTATCATTTATCGTTTCCTCTTCGGGCTGGGCGCCGTCACCCATGCGTCCAACGATTATCCGTGGGGGTTGTTCCTCGGTTTCGGCCTGTTCTGCATGGTCCCCCTCTCGGCCTCAGGGTTTATGCTGGGAACGGCCTGCGAAATTTTTGGCCGGCATGATTTTGAACCGATTGAGCGTCTGGCCCTGTTGAACGGTCTGCTCGGTTATTTCTTTGCCGTTATCTACCTGCTGGTCGACCTCGGTCAGCCCTGGCGCCTGGCCTACCCGATGGTCTACGCCTGGGGTCCGGCGGCGGTTCTGTTCCTGGTTGGTTGGCATGTTGCCGTTTACCTGTCGGTTCAGGTCGCGGAAGTTTCCACCTCGTTTTTCGAGTGGATCGGCTGGCCGCGGGGCAAGGAATTCATCCGCAAAGGGACCATCGGCCTGACGGTTTCCGGGATTATCCTGTCGACCCTGCACCAGGGAGCGCTGGGGGCGCTGTTCACTTACGCGCCGGGCAAAGTTCATCCCCTGTGGTATTCGGCGGAGTTCCAGTGGATTCTCTTTTTCACCTCATCAATTTTCGGCGGCCTCTGCATGGTGATTGCGGTCAGCACCATTGTCATCAAAACGATGGCCTGGCGTTGTGATGATCGCTTCAAGGAGACTCTGGACGATCTCACCATCAAGTTGGCCAAAGGGGCCAGTATGGCGCTGATCACCTATCTGGTCATCAAGATTATTGCTGTTGCGCATGATAACGAGTGGGTTTACCTGGCTACCGGCTGGGGGGCCTGGTACCTCTTTGAAATCCTTTCCGGGGTTATTGCCCCGATGATCCTGTTGGCCTACGGCATTCATCACCGGTTGGTCTGGCTGGTGCGCATCGGGGCTTTTATGGCGGTGGTTTTCGGCATTGTGTTGAACCGTCTGAACACCGCGTTGATTGCTTTCAACTGGAAGCTCTATCAGGAGGTTCCACATGTGGCCGAGGCCATTATCGCTGTCACGATTTTTGTCATCTATATTGCGACCTATCGTTTCATCCTCAACCGCTTGCCGATCCTCTATGCCTGGAAAGCACAGCCGGACGCAGTACCTGCCGCTGTTGCCGTGTCGGCAAGCCCGGAGCGAGAGCAGGGAACCCCTGCTCGGGCTTGAGGTCATGGCCCCCCTGGTCGACGGAGCCGCCGGGTCTCCGTCGACCAGGGATTTTTAAAAGCCGGATGGGCGGAGCATGAGCAATAACCGGGCATGGCCATTGTGGAGTCGACATGTTCAATAATCTGATCGCCAGAGCTATTGTCCCCATTACCATCGCCGTTACCGGGTTTGTGGTGTTCGGCTGTATTCTGCTTTACACTTTTATCAAATCCGACATGACAGAAGAGGCGCTCCTGCATGTTGATAACCTGGCAGTGACCGTCTCCAAATCGACCCGCTATGCGATGTTGCAGGATGATCGTGAATCGTTGCGGAATATTGTCAATAATGTCGGAACGCTGAATGATGTTGCGCAGATCAGGATTTATGATCAGGACGGGCGGATCCGCTTTTCCGGTAACCCGGCGGAAACGGCACCGGAAGTGACGGTTGCCGATATCGACCCCTGGGCTCAGCGGCTGATGCAGCCGGGCTATCCGGAGCTTACCAGAACCCACCATGAAGTTGGTGGTGACAGCGGTCTGATCGCGGTCTCAATCCCGCTGCTGAATGAGACCAAGTGTTCAACCGCCACCTGTCATTTTCACCCGGCAGATGAGCCGGTTCTGGGTTTTCTGACGCTCGGCATTTCCAGTGAATCGCTGGAGAAAACGCTTGATTTATTGAGATGGCGGATGATAATTTTCAGCCTGATGGTTCTGTTTCTGACGATCGGTGGCGTCGCCGCCCTGTTAAGAATGAACCTTTTCCTCCCGATCCTTCGTTTGACTTACAGTGCCGAACAGGCGGTAAAGGGTGTCAGTGCCAGGGAAC
>JAADGW010000106.1 GCA_013152145.1 Deltaproteobacteria bacterium | reverse complement strand
CTGGCGGTGATGAAGCAGTACCGCATCTCCGGGGTGCCGGTCACTAAAAATGGCAAACTGGTCGGTATTATGACCAACCGTGACCTGCGGTTTGAAACCAATCTGGACCAGCCGATTGCCAACGTGATGACCAAGGAAAATCTGGTCACGGTCCCACCCGGAACCACCCTCGAAGAAGCCAAGTTTCACCTGCATGAGCACCGTATCGAGAAACTGCTGGTGGTCGATGACAGTTTCACTCTCAAGGGCCTGATCACCATCAAAGATATTGAAAAAGTGCGCAAGTATCCCACTGCCTGTAAGGATAAGCTGGGTCGTCTGCGGGCCGGCGCCGCTGTGGGGGTGGGTGCCGATCTCGACGAACGGGCCGAGGCGCTGGTGAATGCCGGGGTTGACCTGCTGGTGATTGATACCGCCCACGGTCATTCACAGGGGGTTCTCGATACGATCGCCCGGATTCGCCGGCAATATCCCGAACTGCAGTTGCTGGCCGGGAACATCGCGACCGGTGCGGCGGCCAAGGATTTGATCGAGGCCGGGGTTGATGCCGTCAAGGTCGGTATCGGACCCGGTTCCATCTGCACCACCCGCGTTGTCGCCGGGGTCGGCGTGCCGCAGATCACCGCGATCCGCGAAGTCGCCAAAGTGGCTCATACTGCTGGAATCCCGCTGATTGCTGACGGCGGCATCAAGTTCTCCGGCGATCTGCCGAAAGCGATCGCCGCCGGGGCCGACATCATCATGATCGGTTCGCTGTTCGCCGGGACCGAAGAATCCCCCGGCGAGACCATCCTCTATCAGGGCCGGACCTACAAATCCTATCGCGGTATGGGCAGCCTCGGAGCCATGAAGCAGGGCAGCAAGGATCGCTATTTCCAGGCGGATGAACAGGATGTCAAGCTGGTCCCCGAAGGGATTGAGGGCCGGGTCCCCTTTCGTGGACCACTCTCCGATAATATTCATCAACTGATGGGCGGTGGGCGGCCTGCGCTCCGGGATGGGCTACACCGGTTGCCGGACCATCAAGGAATTACAGCAGAACGGCCAGTTTGTGCGCATCACCAATGCCGGGCTGCGCGAATCTCATGTGCATGATGTGACGATTACTCAGGAAGCACCGAACTACCGTCTTGAACGGAGCAATTAAGCTGATGTCCGATATTCACAGCGAAAAAATCCTGATCCTCGATTTCGGTTCCCAGTACAGCCAGCTGATCGCCCGGCGGGTCCGGGAGTCGCATGTTTATTGCGAACTGCATCCTTTCGATATGGGATTACAGGAGATCAGGGATTTTAACCCGCGAGGGATTATCCTCTCCGGTGGACCGAAGTCGGTTTATGAGCAGGGTGCCCCGGTGATTGAGGAAGAGCTGTTCGAGCTCGGCATCCCGGTGCTCGGTATCTGCTACGGCATGCAGCTGATGAGTCGGCATTTCTCCGGCAGCGTCGTTCCGGCTGGAAAACGTGAATACGGTCATGCCGATCTGCAGGCGCTGGGGACTCCCGGTCCGCTGTTTGAAGGTTTTTTTGTTGATAACCGCAGCCCGGTCTGGATGAGTCACGGCGATCATGTCGAAACCCTGCCGGAAGGGTTTGAGGTGGTCGCCAGAACGGCGAATGCCCCGGTCTGTGCCATCCAGAACGTCAGTCGCAATCTTTACGGCGTCCAGTTCCATCCCGAGGTCAACCACACTCCGCGCGGCGATGTGCTGCTGAACACCTTCGTCCGTAAGGTTTGCGGCTGCAGCGGCAGCTGGACTCCGGGACAGATCATCGAGGATGCCGTTGCGCGGATTAAGCAGCAGGTCGGCAGCGATCAGGTGATCCTCGGTCTTTCCGGCGGTGTCGACTCCTCGGTGGCGGCCGCTCTTATTCATAAAGCGATCGGTGCGCAGCTGCACTGTGTGTTTGTTGATAACGGCCTGTTGCGGCTGAATGAGGGCGATCAGGTGATGGCGACTTTTGCCCGCAACATGGGGGTCAAGGTGACCCGGGTGAATGCCCAGCAGCGTTTTTATGCTGGTCTGGCGGGTGAGACCGATCCGGAGAAAAAGCGCAAAATTATCGGCAACCTGTTTGTTGATATTTTTGAAGAGGAGTCAAACCGGATCAAGGATGCCAGATGGTTGGCGCAGGGAACCATCTATCCCGACGTGATCGAGTCGGCCGGGGCCAAAACCGGCAAGGCGCATAATATCAAAAGTCATCACAACGTCGGCGGGCTGCCCGAGCACATGAAGCTGGAGCTGCTTGAGCCGCTGCGCGAACTGTTTAAAGATGAGGTCCGCGCCATCGGTGAAGAGCTGGGCCTGCCGCACCAGATGGTCTGGCGTCATCCTTTTCCCGGCCCGGGGCTGGGAGTCCGGATTCTCGGCGAAGTCAAGGAAGAGTACTGCGAGATTCTGCGCCGCGCCGATGCCATTTACATCGAAGAGCTGTATGAGAGTGGCCACTACCATAAAATCAGCCAGGCATTTGCCGTGTTTCTGCCGGTCAAGTCGGTCGGGGTGATGGGGGATGGCCGCACCTACGAATATGTCGTGGCCCTGCGGGCCGTGGAGACCAGGGATTTTATGACGGCCGGCTGGTACCCGATGCCTTACGCCGATCTGGCGCGGATCAGCAACCGGATCATCAACGAGGTCAAAGGGATCAATCGGGTCACCTACGATATCTCCAGCAAGCCGCCGGCAACCATCGAGTGGGAATAGGTTCCCGGGGCAGATAAGGAAAAGGTCGTTGGCCTGAAAAGGTGACCTGTCGGATCGATTGTTCTGGATTTTATCTGCTGCCGAGCGTGGAAAATATCGGTCTCACTGATCTGAATTGATAAAGGAGGAGAACGTGACCTGGATACCCTGGATTCGAATTGAGGCTGAGGATTCTGCTGATGAAAAGGTCCGAAAGCTGTACAAAAATACTCGAAAACCGTTAACCGGGAAGCTCTCGGATCTGACTCGGTTGACCAGTTCGACTCCTGACGTGGCGGGTAATCTGCACCGTTTGGGAGTATCGGTTTATCGTGATGCCGTCGGGCTGAGTTTGCGAGAGAAGGAGGTTGCCGCTTTAGTGACCTCTGCTTTTATCGGCTGCGTACACTGAACGGCGACCCATCAGGAAGCCCTCGGTCGAGCGGCTCGGAATGAAATATTGGCAGCTCAGGTTGCCGAAGATTATACGAAAGCGGATCTGACCCGGCGCGAACGGTTGATTGCCGACTATGCGGTAAAAGTGACACGATCGGTTGATGCCTGCAGTCGGCAGGATATCGAAGCATTACGTGGAGCCGGTTTTTCTGATGAGGATATCTTGGGCCTGGTTACGATTGTTGCCTTCCAGAATATGAGCACCCGGCTCATGGAGGCGTTGAGTACCGTCGATTGATTTTGGCGGCAGTCGGGATCTCGTCGCGCAGGAGACCGAGAGTCCTCAGCCTCCTGCACGGTTTGACCGGCGTGCGTCAGAGGATTTCGACCAGTTCAAATTCGTAGGTCAGTTCTTCCCCCGCCAGAGGGTGGTTGGTGTCAAGGCTGATTGTCTCGTCGCTCACCTCGACGACTGTCACCATATATTCTTCATCCTCTTCGCCGGAGACTTCCAGCCCCATACCGACAATCGGATCGATATCTTCAGGGAAGTCGCTACGCGGGACACTAAAGACATTCTCCGGATCATATTCACCGAATGCCGCGTCCGGGGTGATGGTCAGGGTCTTTTTCTCGCCCGGGATCATGCCGATCAATGCCTCTTCAATTGGCACATAAAACTCTTCAGCGCCGAGGATCAGCCCAAATGGGCCGTACTCATGTCCACACTCATCATCGACGCAGTCGTGTCCTTCTGTATCGGGGTAGGTGGTGTCGATGATCGAACCGTCCGCCAGCTTGCCGGTGAAATTAATGGTGACCTTGTCACCCTGTTTGGCCAGTGCCATCTGTTGATTCCTTCCGTGTTGGTTGTTGCGAGTATTTTAACTGGGCAGGTTCGTAACTATTCAGCCGCGCGATGGATGGTCTCGGGGTACCCACTCCAAGGGCCGCATGAACCCATCCCTGGGGCTTGACCGTCGCCATCCAGGCGACAGACACCCTTGAGGTGGGCACCCCGAGACCATCTGGCTGAATAATTACGCAGGTTCTAGCATAGCCGCCGCAACAAAAAAAGCTCTCAATTGCGCTGATTGCAAAACGCTGCTTTTTTTTCGTGATCTCGGGACTTATACTGGGCTGAATTATTCGTAACTATTCAGCAGCGCGAGGCCATCCTGCTGAATAGTTACAATTATTCTTCCGCCGACGATGGTTGGCATGACTGCAGAGTTGCTGGAGCCCTTTCAAATACAGGACGGTGCAGAGTGAAGAGTCAGCGAAAACCGGGCCGAGCGGCCAAAAAGTATAGCCAGGCGGCAAGATTGCATGATCTGATCCGTATT
This sequence comes from Deltaproteobacteria bacterium, assembly GCA_013152145.1. Classification (GTDB taxonomy): domain Bacteria; phylum Desulfobacterota; class Desulfuromonadia; order Desulfuromonadales; family Geopsychrobacteraceae; genus Malonomonas. Next base: position 484 of record JAADGW010000106.1, on the reverse strand, counting down.
CTCGAAGTCCGTTACGGGGCCACGGTAGAAGAGCTGGTCGAGGAATGCCAGGTGACCCGGCGCACCATCTACCGTGATCTGCGAGCGATCACCGAGGCCGGCTATCCGCTGATCAGTGAACGGCAGGTCGATGGTCATGTCCTCTACCGCTTTATCACCGGTTACCGCAAGATTCCGCCGATCACCTTCTCGCTTGAAGAGTTGATGACGCTTTATCTCTGCCGCGGCCAGCTGGAATTCCTCAAAGGGACGCCGTTTCAGGATGACCTTGAAGCGATCTTTGCCCGTATCCGCTCCAGCATGCCGCCGCGCAGTGTTGCCCATCTTGAGCGGCTGGCCGAAGCTTCAGCGCCCCGCTTCCTCGGCTTCAAAGACTATTCGAACCAGTATCAGCTGTTGCAGGAGTTACGTCAGGCGCTGTTGAAACAGCAACGCTGTCAGATTCAGTACCGGCCGGCCAAACGTCGCAGCAGCAGTTATCTGG
>JAADGW010000266.1 GCA_013152145.1 Deltaproteobacteria bacterium | reverse complement strand
GCAAAATCCAGCATGAATCCGGCAAGTTTCTCAACTCCGGCCAGCGGCATCGGGTTATAGATCGAGGCACGGATGCCACCGACATTGCGATGCCCTTTGAGGGCATAAAGGTGTTCGGCGGCGGCTTCTTTCAGGAACTTTTCTTCCAGCTCCGCGCTCGGCAGCGTGAAAGAGACATTCATGGTCGAACGATGATCGGCATGCGCCACCCCGCGATAAAAATCGGCGGCATCAATCACCTGATAGAGTTTGCGTGATTTTTCCTCATTCAACTTTTCGATCGCGGCCACCCCGCCCTGTTCCTTCAGCCATTCGAGCACCAGTTTAGTCGTGTAAACGGCAAAGGTGTTGATGGTGTTGGTCAGCGAATTATCTTTGGCGGCCCGGGTATAATTCAACAACAGCGGGGTCTGCGGAGCCGCATAGCCGAGCAGGTCTTCGCGAATGATCACCATCGCCATTCCCGAGGGGCCGAGGTTCTTCTGCATCCCGGCATAGACAACCCCGAACCGGGAATAATCGATCTGCCGCGAGAGGATCTCCGAGGTCATGTCGGCAACCAGGGGCACCTCACCGGTTTCCGGGAACTGATTCCAGCGCGTCCCGTAGATGGTATTGTTGCCGGTCATATGAACATAGGAAACATCATCAGTAAAAACCGCCGGGTCGAAATCCGGGATCCGATCATAGCCGGTGCTTTCACTGCTGGCGACAATTTTGACGTTACAGAAATCTTCAGCATCTTTGGCCGCCAGCCGGGCAAAATTTCCGGTATCAAAGTAGAGACATTTTTTGCCCGGCTTACAGCCGGCGAGATTCAATGGCAGGGCCGAAAACTGCATCCGTGCGCCGCCGTGGATAAACAGGACACGGTAGTTATCCGGTAACCCGGTCAGCTCGCGGAACAGCGTCTGAGCCTCTTCGAGAAGGGTGACAAACTCCCCGGAACGATGGCTGATTTCGATGATCGAGACGCCCATCCCCTGGAAGTCGAGCCATTCCCGCTGGATTTTCTGCATCACCGGTTCCGGCAACATTGCCGGCCCGGCCCCGAAGTTATAAACCTTACCCGCCATTTTCGGCATCCTCCTTCAGCGAAGTGAATCGTCTGTTCAACGGAGACTGAACAGATCTGTTTATCATCCGCAACTATCCAGCCAGATGACCTCGGGGTGCTGAATAGTTACACTATCATTTAACCACCTTCAGACGCCCTTTGCCGCCGCCCCCGGAAGGCTTGTCCGGAGCGGCCTGCGGCCCCTGACTTTTCGGTGGCTCCGGCGGCGGATCACCACCGATCTGCGGCAGCGTGCCATCCTCGAGCATCTGGCCGACAGCTTTGGCGATCGTCAGACACTGTTTCATGCAGACCTTGGTCGCCGGGCACATGCTGCAGTCAGCCTCGCCACCGGCCGACTTGAGGCTGTGAACCAGCAGTTCAACACTCTCAAGCTGAGACAAAGGGACAAAATACATAATGGTTCCTCACTGGTTATCAATCGGCCATTTCCCGCTCGGCAACCGCGGCAAAAGCACGCAGTTTGTCCATCATCCGCTGAAAATCATCCGGGCGCAACGATTGCGGACCGTCACTTGAGGCTTCTTCCGGGCAGGGGTGAACCTCAACAATCAGGCCATCCGCTCCTGCCGCAGCGGCCGCGTAGCACATCGGTGCGACTAAACTGGCATGGCCGGTTGAGTGGGAGGGATCGATCAGCACCGGCAGGTGGGTCTGCTGTTTGAGAACCGGCACCGCCGAAATGTCGAGGGTGTTGCGGGTGGCATTTTCAAAGGTGCGGATGCCGCGCTCACAGAGAATCACCCGCCGGTTGCCTTCGGCAAGAATATACTCGGCACTCATCAGAAACTCCTGGATGGTGGTCGCCATACCGCGCTTGAGCAGGATCGGCTTGTCGAGCTGGCCAAGTATCTTCAACAGGGCGAAATTCTGCGTGTTCCGCGCGCCAACCTGCATCACATCGGCATACTTGGCAACCAGCTCGACATCGCGCGGGTTAACGACCTCGGTGACGATCGGCAGACCGGTCAGCTCACGCGCCTCGGCCAGTAATTTGAGTCCATCCTCTTCCATTCCCTGAAATGAGTAGGGGCTGGTCCGCGGTTTGAAAGCTCCGCCGCGCAGCAGGCGGGCACCCGCCTGTTTTACGGCAACGGCAGTTTCGCAGATCTGCTGCTGATTCTCAACCGCACAGGGTCCGGCCGCCACAATAAACTCATTGCCGCCGATCTCCAGGCCGGGGACAATTTCGACCGTGCTCGGCTGCGGTTGCACCTCGCGGCTGGCCAGTTTGTACGGTTTAAGGATCGGCACAACCCTCTCGACGCCGGGCAATGAGGCGATGATCTGCAGTTTTTCTTTGCCGCGCTCATCCCCCACGGCACCGACCACGTTACGGATTTCACCATGGATCACGTGCGGCTGATAGCCGAGCTTGACAATCTTCTTTTTCACCTCCGCAAGAGCCTCCGCCGAGGCCCCTTTTCGCATAACAATAATCATTGGTACACTCCTTTTCAGTCGTTTCGACAGGAAAGGCAAAAGGCCGCCCGATTCTCCCGGCGGCCTTGATTTTCAGATGCGAAAAAAAGAAAAACCATGGAAGAACCGCTGGTGCCGTTCTGCCATGGTTTGGGATGAGCCAAGGTACTGACCTTTACAGACCCTTTCCCGCGGCAGACGGCTTGAAAAAACCGAAAAACCAAAAGAAAAAGCTATAAAAGGACACATAGTACGTCATCTTCACTCACCCCACGGGTTAAATTCCGTCGCAGTTTAAACGCGAAAGCCGCCACGATGCAAGGACTTTCTCCAATCGCCGGCGATTGCTCAGCGCAGCCGAAGAGTCAATCCAGATCACGGGATTGCGACTGCATTGCGCTCATAAACTGCTCGACCCAACGATCGACATTATTCCGCCGTACTTCCGCCCGCAACTGGCGCATGCGCCGGCAACGTTCCTCTTCCGGCATCGAATACGCCTGCCAGATGGTATCCGCGGTCCCTTCGATATCAAAAGGATTAACCAGCAGGGCGTGCCGCCCCAACTGCACCGCAGCCCCGGCAAATTCGCTGAGGATCAACACCCCGTTTTCTTCGATCGATGCCGCACAGTACTCTTTGGCCACTAGATTCATCCCGTCCCGCTGGGGTGATATCAGAGCGATTTCACAGCTGCGATAGTGAGCCAGCAGCTGGGTCCGGTCGAGGCTGCGGTAAAGATAGTGGATCGGTACCCAGCCATGTTCACCGAAGCGGGCGTTGATCCGGCCGACCAGCTGATCGAGAGTCTCCTTGAGAGTCAGGTAATCCGGAACCAGTGTGCGGCTCGGCACCACCACCTGAATCAAGGAAACCTGACGCTGCAGCTGCGGATATTTTTCCAGAGCCCGCTCGAAGGCCAGCAGCCGGTCGGGAATCCCTTTGGTGTAATCGAGCCGATCGATACCGAGCAACAGCTGGCGGTGCTGATAGTGTTCGTGCAGATACCAGGCCGCCTCCTCCACCGCTTTCTCAGCGGCGCCCTGACTGAACTCTTCAAAATCGATACTGATCGGAAAATTCCCGACGGTTACCTTGCGTCCGGCAAAATGCAGCACCGTCACCCGCCGACGGATATCGGCCCTGACATGCGGATGCATCTCCCGCACACAGGCAACAAAATTACGCCGGTCGCGCAGGGTCTGAAAGCCGAGCAGGTCATAGCTGAGAAAACCCTCCAGCATCTCCTTTTTCCACGGCAACCGGCGGAACAGATCGAAGGAAGGAAAGGGGATATGCAGAAAAAAAGCGAGCCGGTTGCGGACCCCGAGTTGACGCAACCGGTCACCGACCAGGGCCAGTTGATAATCATGGACCCAGATCAGCTGATCATCCCGCACCTGTTCGGCGATCGCTGCGGCGAACTTACTGTTGACCTCCTGATAACGCTGCCA
>JAADGW010000234.1 GCA_013152145.1 Deltaproteobacteria bacterium | reverse complement strand
GTCAAACGGCTGATCGGTGTGGTTCCGCAGCACAACAACCTCGACCGCGAGCTGACCGCTGCCGAAAACCTGCTGATTCACGGCCGCCTGTTCGGCATGAGCGGCCAGAAGCTGCAGCAGCGGATCGACAGCTGTCTCGAGTTTGCCGATCTCACCACCAAACGGAAGACCCCGGCGGGTAAGCTTTCCGGCGGCATGCAACGTAAACTGGTCATCGCCCGCGCCCTGCTGCATCAACCGGAAATCCTGTTCCTCGATGAACCGACCGTCGGTCTCGATCCGCGCAGCCGCCGTAAAATGTGGGCCTTTCTGCTCCGCATCAATCAGGAGCAGCAGTGTACGATATTTCTCACCACCCACTACATCGAGGAGGCCGAAGTGCTGGCCGACCGGGTACAGATCATCGACCGGGCAAAAATCATCGCCGGCGGAACCCCGGAACAGCTGAAACAATCAGCCGGCAACTACGTGCTCGATATCTACAGTGAGGATGAGGTGCGGAACGAGTTCTTCAATGACCGATCGGCAGCCCTGCAACGGCTGGAACAGCTTGACACCTCGGTGCGGATCCGCGAAACCACCCTGGAGGATGTCTTTCTGCAGCTGACCGGTAAAAGGATCGAGCCATGATGCTGCACGGTGCGCGCGGCATCTATCTGCGTGAGATCCTGATTCTGCGCCGCAAGCTGGTCAAAACCCTGCTCGCTTCGGCCGTCTCTCCGGCGCTGTTCCTGCTCGCCTTCGGTTACGGCGTCGGCCGCGGCACCCAGGTCGGCGGAGTCGATTACCTGGCGTTCCTGCTGCCGGGGCTGCTGACCATGAGCAGTATGAATCAGAGCTACGGTATCGCCACCGAAATCAACATCTCGCGCTTCTATTTCAAGATTTTCGAGGAATTCCTGCTGGCGCCGCTGCACCGCTGGCAGATCATCCTCGGAGAAACCGGTTACGGCATCACCAAAGGGTTGATTCCGGTGCTGATTATCGGCCTTTACAGCCTGCTGACCGGCGTCCATCTGCAGTTCGGGCTGCTGTTCCTACTCGCCCTGCTGCTGCACCTGACGATCTTCGCCCTGCTCGGCTTTATCGCCGCGATGATCGTCAGGAGCCACAGCGACCAGGCCACCATCAATGCATTTCTCGATGATGTTCCTCTCCGGCACTTTTTTCCCGGTCGAGCAGATGCCGCTGGCGATCCGGATCGTCGCCAGTATTTTTCCGCTGACCTACAGTACCCAACTGATCCGTGCCACCCTGACGCCGGGCAGCGAGATCAAGGGCTCGCTGTTTGTGATTCTCTGTGTCATTCTGCTCGTGCTGTTCCTGATCGCCAAACGGATTGTCGCCAAGGTAGAGATTTGAAAAAACTGCTGATCATCCTGTTCCTGCTGTCTCTGGTCGGCGCCTGCCTGGTCGGTTCGACGGCGATCAATCCGTTTGCCGCCAGCCCGGTTGAACGGGACATCCTGGTTTCGCTACGGCTGCCCCGGGTACTGTTTTCGGCGGTGATCGGAGCGATGCTCGGGCTGTCGGGAAGTGTCTACCAGCTGACCCTGAAAAATCCGCTGGCCGACAGCTTCACCACCGGCGCCGCCAGTTCTTCGGCCCTCGGTGCAGTGCTGGCGATCGCTTTCGGGTTGCCGCTGCCACTGGTGCCGGTGATCGCCCTGGCGACCGGACTGATCGGCTTGATGACCGTCTACCGGCTGTCAAAAACCGACGGTGTCATCAACCCGGTAACGATGATTCTGGCCGGGGTGGTGATGAACATTGTCGCTTCAGCGGTGATCAGTTTCGCCAAATATTTCTTTGAAGATTCCCTGTCTTCCATCGTTTTCTGGTTGATGGGCGGCTTCTTCGTTGTCGACTGGGGCAAGCTGCTGATCTGCACCGCCGTGCTGGTGATCGCCTACCTGCTGTTCGCCGGTCGCGCCCTGCAACTCAATCTGCTGGCCCTGGATGAACACTCGGCGCAGAGCCTCGGCGTCAACGTCGATCGGTTACGCAGCGTCGCTTTTGTCGTTGCCACCGCACTGGTCGCCGTCGCCGTCAGTTATACCGGCATCATCGGCTTTGTCGGTCTGATCGTGCCGCATGTGGCCCGCAGCCTGTTCGGCAGTGATATGCGGCAGAACCTGTTCTTCTCTTCTCTGCTCGGCGCACTGTTGCTGGTGCTGGCCGATGCCGCCGCCCGTACCATCATCCCCGGCGGCGCCGAACTGCCGGTCGGCATCATCACCGCGCTGCTCGGCGGAGTTTTCTTCCTCTACCTGCTGCAGACCCGGCGCGAGAGGTTCTGGCATGGCTGAACTGCGGGTCGAAAAACTCCGCTTCCAGCGTGGTGAATTCAGGCTGCAGCTGGACAAGCTGTCGATCCGGCCGGGCGAAAAGGTTGCGATCCTCGGTGAAAACGGCAGCGGCAAGAGTACCCTGCTGCAGCTGCTCTGCGGTCTGCTGCACGGCCAAGGGAAGATCTATTACAGTGAGCGGCGGTTACATAAAATCCCGGTTGCGGAGCGTGCACAGCTGTTTTCGCTGCTGCCGCAATTCTCAGAGGTGATTTTTCCCTTTTCGGTCGAAGAAGTTGTCCTGTTCGGCCGCTTCCCGCACTGCCAGGGGAACAGTTTCAGCGAAGAGGACCGCAAGCTCAGCGAAGAGCAGCTCGAAAAGCTCGACCTGCTGCAGCTGCGTAACCGGCAGTTCAACCAGCTTTCCGGTGGGGAAAAGCGGCGGGTAATGCTGGCCCGGGTGCTTAACCAGCAGGCACCGATCATCTACCTTGATGAACCGAACGCCGGACTCGACGTCCGCCACACGCTGGAAATTTTCAGCCTGCTCAGTCAGCGTGAGGAAACCCTGATCGCGCCGGTACACGATATCAACCTGGCGGAACGCTTTTTCAACCGCTTTTTGTTACTCAAACGGGGGACCCTGCTGGCCGATGTCGGTCATGACCAGCTGACCCCGAAACTGCTCTCGGAGACCTATGATGTCCAAGTTACTCGCGGTACTGCTGCTTTTACTTTTCAGCACCGGTAGTTTTGCCGCACAACGGATCGTCCTGCTCGCCCCGGCGGCGGCCGATATCATCGAAAAGCTGGATGCGGCAGAACTGGTGGTCGGCAAAACCCGCAACGTGGTGGAGTTTCCACAGGCGAAAAAGATCGGTTCACACATCCGCCCCAACCTGGAACTGATGACCGCACTCAAGCCCGACCTGCTGGTGATCTCCTCCAACCGGTTCTTTTCCAAAGAGATGGCGAACGCAATTGACGCGCAGGTCTTCTACTATCATCCGCAGACGCTGGAAGAAATCCTTGAGCAGACCCGTGAGCTGGCCGAACTCATCAACCGCAAAGAAATGGCACTGAGACTGATCGAACAACAGCGACAGAAACTCAAGCGGGTTGTGCCGTTGCAGCGGCACCCGAAAGTGATCTACGAAATCACCGAGATGCCGCTGATGATTGCCGGAACCGGCAATATTCTCGCTGATATCATCGCAACCGCCGGGGGCCGACTGGTGACCGGCGGCAAACGGAAAATACTGCGCTTTAACCCGGAAGCGGTGCTGACCTTACAGCCCGACATCTACATCTGGCAGGTCGGACCGATGAACCGGAACCCGACCCCGCCGCAGGAGCGCGGCCAGTACCGACTACTGCAGGCCGATTACCTGCGGGTCGATCAGTTACAGTATTCACGCGCCAACACCCACAGTTTCGATAATGTGTTGGCCCTGAACCACTATTTCAGGGAGCGACCATAACCATGCACACTGCCCAACCCGGACACTTTTACGCCGTCGGCATCGGCCCCGGCTCCCCCGACCTGCTGACCGTTCGCGCCGTCAATATTATCAAATCGGCCGATATCATCCTCTGTCCGCAGGCCGAAGGGACCAACCGCTCACTGGCGCTGGGAGCCATCGAACCCTACCTGAAAGAGCAGCAGGTGATGTGCATCAACTACCCGATGCAGCGTAACGGCAACAACACCCGGCAGCGCTGGAACGCGGTTGCCGCGGATGCACAGAAGGAGCTGCAGCAGGGCAAATCGGTGGCAATGATCACCATCGGCGATCCACTGATCTTCGCCACCACCAGCTACCTGCTCTACGGGCTGGCCGATAAACTGCAGAAAGAAAAAATTCATTTAGTTCCCGGGATCAGCGCTTTCCAGATCGGCGCCTGCCGCTTTTACGACCCGCTGACCCTGCAGGAGGATCGGTTGCTGCTGATGTCGGCCACTGATCTGGACGCCGTGAACAACGCGCTTGATCACTGTGAAACGCTGGTACTTTACAAGGCGGCCAAGGTAATCGATGGACTGCTGGAGATGCTCGGGAAACGGGATCTGCTCAAGTCGAGCAAGCTGATCAGCTGCGCCGAGCAGGGGGACGGGGAACTGCTGATCGATGGGCTGGAAAACTGGCGACCGGGAGAATTGAACTACATGACAACCATGATCATCCGGGTCGGCAATCGGGATTGGCGCGAATAGCCGATTACGCGCCTTCGGTCGGTTCCGGAGCCGGGGCTTCAAACACCATCCGGTCGCGGCCGGCCTGCTTGGCACGATACAGCGCCTGATCGACCCGCTGAATCAGACTATCGATACTGTCTTCAATCCGCAACTGAGCCACGCCCAGGCTGACGGTAATTTGCCCGACCGACGGAAAGTGCTCCTGCTTCACCGCCACCCGAATCCGTTCTGCCAGCGGACCGGCCTCATCAAGCTGCGTCGCCGGCAGAATAATAAGGAACTCTTCGCCGCCCCAGCGAATCAGCATGTCACCCGTCCGAATCAAGCGGCGGACAACATCGCACAGATGTTTCAACACCTGATCGCCGACACTGTGCCCATAACAATCATTCACCCGCTTAAAACGGTCGATATCGAGCATAATCACCGAAAAAGGCAGTTTGCCGCGTAAAACCCGCTGCTGCTCCAGGACTGCGACCTCATCAAACTTACGCCGGTTGAACGACTCCGTCAGGGTATCGGTGACCGCCAACTGCTCAACCTGATGCAGCATCGAATCCATTTGTACGACCAGGTCACTCACCTCCCGCAACGCTTTGTTCAACGCCTCGGTGC
>JAADGW010000051.1 GCA_013152145.1 Deltaproteobacteria bacterium | reverse complement strand
TTGAGCGCCACAACGGCGACAGCGGCATGTTCGGCCTGGAAAGACCGCAAGTTAGTGAGCTGGTGGCGTTTCTCCGCTTCGGTCGAACGGGCCAGTTCGCCGGGAATTTTATAGCCCTCCCCTTCGGCTTTCGGGTTCAGGTAGGTATTGACACCGATAATCGGCAGCTCACCGGTATGTTTCCGGTGCTCGTAGAGCATCGATTCTTCCTGGATTTTGGTGCGCTGGTATTGGGTCTCCATCGCACCGAGCACACCACCGCGCTGGCTGATCCGTTCAAACTCAACCAGCACCGCGTCTTCGACCAGGTCGGTCAGTTCCTCGATAATGAAGGAACCCTGCAGTGAATTCTCATTCTTCGCCAGGCCGAACTCCTTATTGATGATCATCTGAATCGCCATCGCCCGGCGGACCGATTCTTCGGTCGGGGTGGTGATCGCCTCGTCGTAGGCGTTGGTATGCAGCGAATTGCAATTATCGTAGATCGCCAACAGCGCCTGCAGGGTGGTGCGGATGTCGTTGAAATCCATCTCCTGGGCATGCAACGATCGGCCGGAGGTCTGGATGTGGTATTTGAGCATCTGGCTTTTTTTGTTGGCACCGTAACGATCACGCATCACCACCGACCAGATCCGCCGCGCCACCCGGCCGATCACCGAATACTCGGGATCGAGACCGTTACTGAAGAAGAACGACAGGTTGCCGGCGAAATCATCGATGTGCATACCGCGGGCCAGGTAGTACTCAACGAAGGTGAAGCCGTTGGAGAGGGTGAAGGCCAGCTGGCTGATCGGATTGGCGCCGGCCTCGGCGATATGATAGCCACTGATCGATACCGAGTAATAGTTGCGCACCTGCTGATCGATAAAATACTGCTGTACGTCGCCCATCATCCGCAGGGCGAACTCGGTGGTAAAGATGCAGGTATTCTGCCCCTGATCCTCTTTGAGAATATCGGCCTGGACCGTGCCGCGCACCGTCTGCAAGGTTCTGCCTTGAATCTCGGTCCGTTCAGCGGCGGAGGGCTCACGGTCATTTTCCTGGCGGAATTTTTCGAACTGTTGACGGATGGCGGTGTTCATGAACATCGCCAACAGCATCGGTGCCGGGCCGTTGATGGTCAGCGAAACCGAGGTCATCGGGTCACAGAGATCAAACCCGGCGAACAACTTATCCATATCGTTCTGGGTACAGATCGACACCCCGGACATGCCGACCTTACCGTAGATATCGGGGCGCTCATCGGGATCCTCACCGTAAAGAGTGACGCTGTCGAAGGCGGTTGAGAGCCGCTTGGCGTCGTCATCCTTGGTCAGATAGTGGAAGCGGCGATTGGTCCGCTCCGGGGTCCCCTCACCGGCAAACTGTCGCTTGGGATCCTCGGCGGTCCGTTTGAACGGGAACAGCCCGGCAGTGTACGGGAAGAAACCGGGAGCATTCTCTTTCATACACCAGCGGATGATCTCACCATAGTCGGCAAAATCGGGCAGGCAGACCTTGGGCAGGTGGCTTCCCGAGAGGGTGGTGGTGAACAGTTCGGTGCGGATCTCTTTACCACGCACTTTGGTGACCATCACCTCTTCACGGTAGGCCTTTTTCAGCTCCGGCCAGCGTTCCAGCAGTTTACGGTTTTCCTCGCTGAGTGTCCCTTCCGTCTCTGCCAGCAGCTCATCAAGCTCAGCGACCTGACAATCACAGGTCTCCGCCAGCAGCTCACGGGTTCCAGAGAGCTGGTAGAGCCGCCGGCCGGCCAGCATCTGCGCCTCGACCTGTTTGCGGTAAGCTTTGGCCGTGTGGGCGATCTCCGCCAGGTAGGAGACCTGCTCCGGCGGGATAATCAGCTGCGCCACACTCTGCCCCTCGCCGACCTCGATCTGCGACTGCCAACCGAGGTTGCATTTGTCGTTGAAGCGATCGATCAACGCCCGGTAGAGCCGGTTGGTGCCGATATCGTTAAACTGGCTGGCGATCGTGCCATAAACCGGCAGCTCCTCGTCGGCCGCCTCGAACAGCTGCTTGTTGCGCCGGTACTGTTTGCGAACATTATTCAGCGCATCCTCGGCACCGCGCTTCTCCATCTTGTTCAGCACGATCAGGTCGGCAAAATCGAGCATATCGATCTTTTCCAGCTGGGTCGGCGCGCCGAACTCGCTGGTCATGACGTAGAGCGAGAGATCGCAGACATCGACAATCCCGGCGTTGCCCTGACCGATACCGCTGGTTTCAACGATGATCAGATCGTATCCCGCCGCCTTCAGCACGTCGAGCGCTTCATGGATCGCGGCCGAAAGTTCACTGCGTGAGTCGCGGGTCGCCAGGGAACGCATGAAGATCCGCGGCGTGTCGATAGAATTCATCCGGATGCGATCACCGAGCAGCGCCCCGCCGGTCCGTTTGCGGGTCGGATCGACCGAAAGAATCGCCATCGTCTTGTCTTCGAAGTCGCGCAGGAAGCGCCGCACCAGTTCGTCGGTCAGCGAGCTCTTGCCCGCACCACCGGTCCCGGTGATACCGAGTACCGGCACCGGCTTGACCAGCGCCCGAACCTGCTGCTGTACGGCCTGCAACTGTTCATCCGGCTGCTCGATCAACTGTTCGGCGACGGTAATCAACCGTGCTACCGCCTGCGGATCCCGCTGTGGTAACCGCTCCAGATCACGGGAAAGCTGATGCGGCGGCGGAAAATCACACTGCTCCAGCTTGTAATTGATCATCCCCTGCAGCCCCATGCGGCGGCCATCCTCGGGAGAGAAAATCTTGCAGATCCCGTAATCTTCCAGCTCCTTGATTTCGTCCGGTAGGATCACCCCACCGCCGCCGCCGAAGATCCGGACATGCCCGGCCCCCTTTTCCTGCAACAGATCGTGCATGAACTTGAAATACTCGATATGCCCCCCCTGGTAGGAACTGACGGCAATCCCCTGGGCATCCTCCTGAATCGCCGCATCGACAACCTCATGCACCGAACGGTTATGCCCCAGGTGCACCACTTCAGCCCCTGAATCCTGCATAATCCGCCGCATGAATATTGATCGAAACATCGTGGCCGTCGTAAAGGCTGGTGGCAGTCACGAAACGAATCGGATTCTTGATCTGATAGACCTCAGGCAGCATGGACTCTCTCCTCTATTTAGACAGTAAACATGACTCCGTAAAATAAACAGTGTTTTAGCAACACCCGTGCCAGTATTAAAATCAAGCGCTGACCGGCGCCCGGGTGGTTTCGGGACAGCGGAGATGCCGGAATCTGCTCACAGTGAAGACACTGTGTTAACTGGCGTAGACAACCTGCTGACAGGTCCCTTATCTGCGGCCGGCCGGTAACGGCGGCAAAGGTCACAACTCCTGACCGGGCTGAAAATTAGTTCCATCACACCAAACATATGTTTACAACAATAATAGAACATTGTATTACTGGGATACACATCAAGGCTCAACATATACGGCTGATAGACTATAAAAAGCAGCCTTCGTGGAGCGGCAAAATGAATATCAATGACCAGATCAACGCGGCGGACTTCTGCCTCGACGGTATCAGCAACAGTGGCGACTGCCTGCTGCTCAGCTTCGATCCGCACCATCGGATTATCAACTGCAACGAAGAAAGCTACCGGATTCTCGGCAAACGTCCCGAACAACTGATCGGACAGCCGCTGAACCAACCGCTCAAACTCGGTTATCTGCAGGCCCTGATCATGCAGAATTACTGTTTCAAGGGCCAACCGCTGCTGATCGAAGGCCGCCAGCACTTCTGTGATTTTTCACCGTTCGATACCAAGGGTCAGCTTGCCGGAGGGATTCTCGCTATCTATCGCCAGGAACAGCGGACCACCAAAAGTGCTGACCTCCCCGACCTGCTCTGCACCCTCAAACAACACAGTTTCTTTTACGATGACAGCCTGATCCTGGTCAATCCGGACGGCATCATCACCCTGATCAACCAGTCCTTCGCCGATGCCCTGGGGCAACGGGCCAACGAAATGATCGGCAAGCAGGTTCACGGCGCCTACCCGAACTCCAACCCTTCGCGGCTGCCGGTGGTTATGGACACCGGTCGTTCTGAGGTCGCCGAACCGCACCTGCTCAACGGGCAGAACGCCGTGGTCAGCCGCTATCCATTGCTTAAGAACGGGACCATGATCGGCGCCCTGGGCAAGATTCTTTTTCACGATATCCGCGAGCTGTCACGTCTGGCTGAAAAATTTCAGGTCTATATCGGCAAGCCGGAGAAAAAGCCCAGACAGACCCGAAACACCGGTCATGAGTTCAAGTATGACTGTAACAGCATTATCGGCCAGAACGCCATAATGAAAAGTCTGAAGGAGACCACTCTGCGGATTGCACAGCGGCCGTCGAATGTCCTGCTGAGCGGCGAAAGCGGCACCGGCAAAGAGCTGTTCGCGCACGCCATCCACGCCGCCAGCAAGCGGCGCTACGCCCCCTTCGTGCGCATCAACTGTGCTGCAATTCCCGAACAATTGATGGAAGCGGAACTGTTCGGTTATGTCGACGGGGCCTTCACCGGAGCCCGTAAAGGCGGCCAGATCGGCAAGTTCGAGCAGGCCCACAGCGGCACCATTTTTCTGGACGAAATCAGTGAAATGCCGCAGCACATGCAGGCCAAACTGCTGCGCGTACTGCAGGAAAAAGAGGTCACTCCGCTCGGCGGCACCAGCACCCGAAAACTGGATATCCGCGTCATCGCCGCCACCAATGTGGCCCTCGAACAACTGGTCAGCACGGGGAAATTTCGGACCGATCTCTACTATCGACTCAATGTCATCGCCCTGGAGATTCCACCGTTGCGCGAGCGGCGTGAGGATATCTATTTCATCACCAAGCATCTGATCGACAATTTCAATGATGAGTTCGATCTGAATATTCAGGGGCTCACCGATGAAGCCTGGCAGCTGCTGAAGGGGTACAACTACCCGGGCAACATCCGGGAACTGCGGAATGCCGTGGAAAGCGCCTTTAACATGACCACCGGACCGTTGCTTGAGGTGGCCGATTTTCCCCAGCATATCCGCCAGAAATTCGGTGCTTGCCCGTCTTTGGCGACCCCGGTTCCCCGCCCGCAGGGATTATTGTCCGACATCGGCCAGAGACCGCTGCAGGAAATTATGGAAGGGATAGAACAACAGCTGCTCAAGGGGACCCTGGAAAAAACCGGCGGTAACAAGTTGAATGCGGCCACGCTGCTCGGCATCTCCCGGCCGGGCCTCTACAAAAAGCTGGCGAAATTCAATATCAATTAATACTGCCGATATGATACAACAGTGTTAACCAAGCTGACACTTTCTTCAGCAAAATTCAACCATAGCAAAACCATAAAGAATTATAATGACACTAAACATCAACTACTTAGAACTTTTTGACGTAAATATTCAGAATAGAACATTGTTTGGTACTTGCTTTGCATTTTACTTGCGTTCCAAACTAATCAGCGGGCTGAACGGCACAGGGATGTTCAGCTCAAATGACTGAGGAGGAATGCCCATGTCCGACCCGACCCTGCAGTTAGAGGTGAACGATATCTCACTCTCTTTCGGCGGCGTTCACGCGCTTACAGATGTCAGTTTCAGCGTCAATCAGGGTGAGATTTTTTCCATCATCGGCCCCAACGGCGCTGGCAAAACGTCGATGCTCAACTGTATCTCCGGCCGCTACCAACCGAACAAGGGTTCGATCACCTTCAAGCAGCAGGAGCTGATCGGGCTGCGCCCCAATGATCGCTGCACCCTTGGTATCGGCCGCACCTTTCAGAACCTTGCCTTGTTCAGCCACATGACCGTCCTCGACAACATCATGGTCGGTCGACATCATCTGCTGAAAAACGGTTTTCTTTCCGGGTCGCTTTACTGGTGGGGCGGCGCGCGCAAGGAAGAGCTGACGCATCGCGCCAAGGTCGAGGACATCATCGACTTTCTCGAAATCGCCCATATCCGTAAATCAATCGCCGGGACCCTCTCCTACGGGCTGCGCAAACGGGTCGAACTGGCCCGGGCGGTGGCACTGCACCCCGACCTGATCCTGCTGGATGAGCCGATGGCCGGGATGAATCTCGAAGAAAAAGAGGATATGGCCCGTTACATCATCGATCTCAACGAGGAGTGGGGGATGACGGTGGTGATGATCGAACACGACATGGGTGTGGTCATGGATATTTCCAACCGGGTGATGGTGCTCGATTTCGGCAAAAAGATCGCGGACGGTCTGCCTGATGAGGTGATGGCCAACCCGCGGGTCAGAAAAGCTTATCTGGGAGAGGATGATGAACCGTCCACTGCTCCACAAGCACAAGGGGAGGTGGCCTGATGAAAGCTGAATACGCCGACGTCAGTCGCTACAACACTTTCCCCAAACTGCTCGCTTACAATGCGGAGAACTGGCCGGCCGAAATCGCCATGCGCGAGAAAGAGTTCGGTATCTGGAACGCCTATACCTGGGCCGATTACCAGTCGCTGGTCAAACGCTTTGCCCTGGGCATGCATAAACTGGGAATCACGTACCAGGATTCGGTCGGCATCATCGGTGACAACCGTCCGGAATGGGTGGTCGGTGAGGTCGCATCACATGCCCTGCGGGCGATGATCTTCGGCATCTATCAGGATTCTCTCAACGAAGAGGTCGCCTATCTGATCAACTATGCCGGAGCGAAAATCATCATCGCCGAGGATGAAGAGCAGGTCGACAAGGTGCTGGAGATTACCGAAGAATGCCCCTGCGTTAAACATATCATCTACTGTGATCCGCGCGGCATGCGCAAGTACGATGATCCGCGCCTGCTCAGCCATCTCGATCTGATGACGCTCGGCGAAGAACTGGATGCGCAGCAGCCGCAACTCTACGAGCAGCTGGTGGCGGCCGGGCAGGCGGAGGATGTCGCCATCCTCTGTCCGACTTCGGGGACCACCTCCAACCCGAAACTGGCGATGCTGCAGTGCGGGCCGATGATCGAGCACAGCCTGTCCTATCTGCTGGCCGACCCCAAATATCCGAACGACAATTATGTGTCGGTGCTGCCACTGCCCTGGATCATGGAGCAGGTCTACGCGGTTTCCCAGGCGCTGATCTGCCGGCAGATCGTCAATTTTGTCGAAGAGCCGGAAACGATGATGGAGGATCTGCGCGAAATTGGCCCCAACTTCGTGCTGCTGGCACCGCGGGTCTGGGAATCGGTCGCCGCTGATGTCAAAGCGAAGATGATGGACGCGACCCGTTTCAAGCAGAAGATGTTCAAAATCGGCATGGGTCTGGCCGAAAAAGCCGCCGCCCA
>JAADGW010000294.1:4027-5478 GCA_013152145.1 Deltaproteobacteria bacterium | reverse complement strand
TGTTCGAGGATGACATCCGCGCAGCTGTCCGTATCCGGCTGATATTTTCCACCGCGCGCACAGCTGTAAAAATCGATTCCGGCCGGTGGACTGGTCTCGAACCGGTGCAGAGCACGATACGCCTCAGCGACCGGTCAGGTGACCTCACAGTGGACTGTGGTGACCCCTTTTAACGGGATGAAGTGACAGCCGAGCTCCTGCACCAGTTGTGCGACCTGCCTCCGGTCGCCGCCGACCACCGATTCACGGTGGGTGTTGATGATCAACAGGTAGGCGCGTTGTTTGCCGGACAGCTGCTTGCGTACCTCCGCAGCCGGGGCATCAACGATCCCCAGAGTCCAGTCAACTTTCTGCTTGGCCGACAAACCCCAGAGTTGCCTGGCCGCGTTACAGGCTCCGGCCAGATCCTCGGTAAACAGGGTCGACGCCTGCAGCCGCCGCAACATGCCATCACGATCGCGCCAGCTGCCGGAAGCAAACAACCCGGGATTCGCCCAGGCTGTAACCGCTGATTGCCTGCGGTTCGATACCGAAGCTCCGGACCAGATCACTGATCGCCGTACACAGGGCGACATGAGAGATGACCAGAGCATTATGGTCGTCAAAAATCGATTCATGCAGTTGCTGCTGCCAGAACTGTTCCGGCTGGTATTGCGCTGCAAGAAATTCACTGTGCCGATCCTGACGGGCGAAAATCCCCGGCCACTGTGCGGACAGCTCGCGACCCATCCCGGCAAAATGATTCCCCGAGCCGGGGAACACAAACGCCACCTTGCCGTCCGCAGCCAAGGGCTGCGGGTTGTAAAATACCCGATCCCGGGCCGCCGGAAGCGGTGCGGGGTGCGCGTTCGTGCCGAGCGACCGGTCCGGATTATCGGCCAGGGCAGATGCAGCATACTCAAGTTGCGCCGTCAATTCCTGCGCCGAGCCGGCCACCAGGGCCAGGCAGAGTTGGTTCTGCGGCAAAGGCGGAACGGCTGTCAACCATTCCGCGGCGAGTCGGTCAACCGGTTGATCAGCTCGCTGTCGAATAAAGTTTTTTAATGCCGCGATTTTTTCCTGCAAGCCCTGTGGTGTCGTGGCCTCAAGCGCAAAAAGACCTTCGCTGAACGGTCCCAGTGGGCGGTCGACGGTAGTCACAGGGACTTCGGTAGATTTATCGATAAAAGATTCAAGTAAGGCATGCGAGCAACTGCCATCAACCGACACACCGCTGACCAGCACCCGCCGCGGCCCGTCGGCACGGTTGCGCAACCAGTACTGCGGTCCAGCCGGCAGCATGAATTTACGCTTGCCGCGAATCCATTCGTAACGCAGCGAGGAGACATTTCGCAGCGGCGGCAGGATCTGACGATCGAGACAAAGAGCCGCTTTAATCAGTGAAGCCAGACCGGAGGCCGCACCGGCATGGCCGATATCAGCCTTGACGCTGCCGACATAACAGGGATTTT
>JAADGW010000294.1:0-4000 GCA_013152145.1 Deltaproteobacteria bacterium | reverse complement strand
CTGAGCCTCAAGCTCATCTTCCAACGGCACACCACTGCCGGAGGTTTCCAGATAGCTCACCGTAGCCGGAGAGACATCAGCGTCTTGACAGGTTCGCTCCAGTGCCAGGGTGTAGGCCTGCTGATCCGGCAGTGCAGCACTGCAATCGCCGCCGACCGCCGTGCCGACCCCCTTGAGAACGGCATAGATACGATCCCCATCCTGTTCGGCATCGGCCAGCCGTTTCAGGACAACCGCTGCCGCACCTTCTCCGATAACGCTGCCGTCTGCATCTTTGGCAAAAGGCCGGATAAGTCCCTTTGCCGAAAAAGGCATCGTTGCATGTTGCCCCAGTACGGCGCGCAGGTCACCGGCCATATCGACAGAGCCGACAATTGCGCGGTTGATAGAGCCTTCCTGCAGTGCACGGATACCGACCTCCAGCGCCCGCAAACCGGAGTTCTGCTCGCTGGAAAGGGTAAAGCTGGGGCCACCGATGCGGAATTCTTTGGCAATCCGGCTGGCAACGATGCTGCCGAGTGCGCCCATGGTCCGATTGGCCGTCAGCGCCGGTCCGGCTGATTGCCGGAGGGAGTCGATCCACGCCGCCAGCTCGACCGCCGTCAGATCAAGTCCGAGCTGCTCAGCCCAGAGTCGTGCCTGCTGCTGAATTCCCCAGCGGAAACTGAAATTCGTGGCATTCAGGTCAAGTCCGGTCCCGATAAAGACCCCTGTAAACAGCAGATCCTCGTTTTTCAACCCGGCATCCCGGAGGGCCTGGTCGGCAACGTTCAGCATCAGCAACTGCCGCGGCAGCATTTCGGCCAGTTCCTTGGGGGGGATACGGAATTTCCCCGGTGGGGCTGTAACTTGCGGGACAAAATAACCGTTGAAGGAGACGTCCTGAGCTGCTGACTGAGAAAACCAGGCGCTCTTTTCCACTCCCCACCAGTGCTTCGGCGCACAGGCGGCAACCTCTTCACAACTGCCGAGAACCCGTTGCTGGAAGTGCTTTAACGAATCCCAGGGGCCAAAATGGGCACCCATGCCGATAATTGCGACCGGTTGCGATTTCTGCTTGAAGTTCGGGTGGAAGGCGATCGAGCATTTAGCCGGCTGTTCCGGCAGCCATTCCTCAATCAGCAGATGTGCGTTGATTCCACCGAAGCCGAAGGCGCTGACAGCGGCGCGACGAGCCCGGCCCGGTTTACGCTGTGACCAGGGTCGCGGCTCGGTGAGAACCTGAAACGGACTGTTCGCCATGGCGATCCCCTCGGCCGGAGACGCGTAGTTGGCCGTCGGCGGCAGGGTCTGTTGTTTGAACGCCAGTAGCGTTTTCATCAAGGCGGCAGAACCTGCCGCCGTTAACAGATGACCGATATTCGATTTGACCGAGCCGATAACACACTGGGCCTGCTTCCAGCCTTTGTCCCCCCAGAGATTTTTCAGGCTGGCGAACTCGACGGCATCCCCCACCGGGGTACCGGTCGCATGACATTCGATCAGATCGACATCGTGCGGCGACCAACCGGCCTGTTGATAGGCGGAACGCATCGCCCGTAACTGCCCTTCGGAGACGGGTGCCAGCAAGCTGCCGCCGATATCGTTCGACAGGCCGACACCACGAATCACGGCATAGATATGATCGCCGTCACGCACCGCATCTTCGGTCCGCTTAAGGAGAAACATGCCGCAGCCTTCACCGACCACCAGCCCGTCCCCCCGTTGATCAAAGGGCGAGCAGCTGCCGGACGGCGACAAGGCGCGCAACTGGGAAAAACCCATCTGCGTATACAGGGAATCGGGCCGTGACAGACCGCCGCTCAGCATCGCGTCGGCACGCCCGGCGAGCAGTTCGTCAACCGCTAATTTGATGGCGTAGAGGGATGACGCACAAGCAGCATCCAGAGTGAAGCAGGTTCCGCCGAGACCGAGAGCTTGTGCCAGAACTCCGGCCGGCAACCCGGCAACATAGCGGTTCAGGGGATCGACTGCCGGCTCGACTTTGACACTTTCCGCACCGAGCAGCTGTTCGGTGAAAGTCCGACCCAGGTAGTCGCGCGCCATAGCGGATGATTTTTCGCTCGGTAGCGCCAGGTTACCGATGATGATCCCGGTTCTGCTGCGGTCGAGCGGTTCTGTTACCGCATCGGTGAATGCCTGTTGTCCAGAACGCAGCAAAAGCCGGAACAGCGGATCGAGATCAGCGAGAAAGTCCGCATCGACAGCCAGCCCGGTAATACTTGCGGCATCAACTTCATCATCGATAAAACAGGCTTTTTTCGAATAGACCTTATCCGCAGCGGCGACTTCGGCAGAAAAAACCTCATCCGGGTCGAGCAGCCAGCGTCCCCGTGGTGGCAGGCTGGCAGTATCGACACGGTCGACAATATTCTGCCAGAAATGATCCAGGGTCGGTGACTTGGGAAAAACGCCACCGACCCCGACAATAGCAACAGACTTTCCGTGCTTCATTCTCAGGCAACTCCCTGCAGTTTGTTGCGCTGAAAGCTTTGATTCAGAGACGCGTCGATAACACACTGGTAATCATCAATCCGGGCAATCAACGAACCATTCAGCGGATCGAGGAAATCGACCTCGGCTGTAGCCTGGCTGGCGCTCTGTTCGGTTATCCGCACCCGGATTTCCGCCCCGCTTTCCGGAAATTGTTCCTGGTACTGACGATAGCGACCGGTAAATACCGGCAGCGAGCCGGCCTGATATTGCTCAAAACTCCAGAGAATCATCAGCTGAAAACTGCTGTCCAGCACCAGCGGATCGGCCAGCCAGGAATTGCGCAACGGTTGATTGATCCAGCGACTCGGCAGTGGTGCCGGGGAAACCAGGGCGCTGATCCCTTCCGCAGCACAACCGAGCACTTCTCGGATGCCGTGAAAATCAGTGCCGTGAAACAGTCGATCCGGCTGATAAATATCTGCCAGCGACCTGGAATAGGCTGTCAGATTCAGCTTTTCAGCAACCGCCTTTGCGTTCGGCAGCTGCGCAGCAAGAACAATTTTTGCCCGGGCATGAACGAACTCCTGTCCGTCTGCCGCGGTACCGGACAGTTCCACCGGAACAACGTGGACCCCGTCACTCTTGATCGCTTTGCCGGTCATCACCTGCAGATTATGGGTCTGCCCCTGTTCCAGAGTCACCCCTTTGAGAATCCGCAGATCGTTGAAGCCATGAAAACGCAAGCCGGGATTGTTGTGAATCGCCCCGTGCGCCATCCATTCGATAATCACCGCCATCGGCAGCACCGCTTTGCGGTCGATGACATGCGACTTGAGAAACGGATACTGGTCGATGGAAATATCCAGATCGAATGCTTTGGAAATATAAATATTCTGCGGGGTATGAACCTGTTCCCCGGCCGCTTCTTCCGCTTTTCCGCCGAGGATCACCAGCTCGACCGGCCCGCCGGGCGGAGTCGATATTTCCTGAACCAGGTAGTCAGCACCGGTGTTCAGATCGATAACCGCGATCCCTTCCTGTTCGAAGACCTTTTTCAGGGCCGGCGTCACCATGCCACCATCCCAGGGGCCCCAGTTGAGGGAGACAACCCGGCAATCCGGTCGGAGCGCTGCCTGTTGTTGCGCCTGCTTGTTCAGTACTTCGTTGGCCACGGCGTAGTCGATCTGGCCGGTACGACCGAAGCGACCGGTTGACGACGAAAACATCACCATAAAATTCAGCTCATCATCGGCGACGGCAGCCAGCAGTGAACGTAAGCCATCAACTTTAGTGGAATAGACGTTCCTGAACTGCTCTGCCGTCTTGTCCTTGATCAAACGATCTGCCAGCACCCCGGCGCCGTGAATCAGGCCCTTGGCCGGCCCGTACTGCTGACGGACTTCGTCGATGACCTGTTTGACACTTTCGGCATCCCGGAGATCGACCGAGCGGTAGATCGCCCGGCTGCCGGCCGCTTCAATTCGACGGATCGTATTGAGGACTTCACGGTTGCTGCTGAGTTGCTGATAGCGTTCCGCGACCTCTTTCGGTTTCAGCGGGATCG
>JAADGW010000052.1 GCA_013152145.1 Deltaproteobacteria bacterium | reverse complement strand
AGATTTGGTTTTTCTCTCCGCCTCCGCGCTCTCAGCTTGTCTCTCCATCTCTGCGTTAAATAGCTTTTGACCTTCTTGGCGACTCAGTGCCTTGGTGGCAAGCTGGTATCGCTCCGCGCCGGTCGTTAATGCTTCTTGCCCAGATAGGCTTCCTGTACCTTCTCCGAGGCGAGCAGCTCCGCCGAGGGGCCGGAGAGGGCGATCTTGCCGACATCGAGGACGTAACCGCGATCGGCCAGTTTCAACGCCGCTTTGGCGTTCTGTTCGACCAGCAGCACGGTGACGCCGCTTCTGGCGATCTCTTTGATCTGTTTGAAGATCGCCTTGACCAGAATCGGCGCGATGCCGAGCGAGGGTTCATCGAGCAGCAGCATCTCCGGCTTGCTCATCAATGCCCGGCCGATCGCCAGCATCTGTTGCTCACCCCCGGAGAGGGTACCGGCCAGCTGTTTGCGACGTTCCTTTAAGCGTGGGAACAGTTCAAAAACCCAGTCCAGCACCTCGCGGTCCATTTTTTTCTGCGAGAAAGCGCCGAGCAGCAGGTTCTCTTCAACGGTCAGAATGCCGAACACCCGGCGGCCTTCCGGCGAGTGACTGATCCCCAGTTTGACGATTTTGTGTGCCGGCAGTTTGGTCAGTTCCTGGCCTTTGAAGGTGATCGAGCCACTCTTGGCTTTGAGCAACTGGCTGATGGTGCGCATGGTGGTCGTTTTACCCGCCCCGTTGGCGCCGAGGATGGTGACGATCTCCCCTTTATGCACGTTCAGCGAAATCCCCTTGATCGCGGCGATACTGCCGTAGGCAACTTCCAGGTCTTTGATTTCGAACAGGATGTCATTACTCATCGTCATCATCCTCGCTTCCCAGGTAGGCCTCGATGACCGCCGGATTCTTCTGGATTTCTTCCGGGGGACCTTCGGCGATCTTTTTACCGAAGTTGATCACCGTCAGGTAGTCGGTCACCTCCATGACCATGTCCATGTCATGTTCGATCAGCAGTACCGTGACCCCCTTGTCGCGGATTTTGAAGATTGTCTCCAGTAACTCCAGGGTCTCCTTGTCGTTGAGTCCAGCGGCCGGCTCATCGAGGATCAGCAGGGTCGGATCGACCGCCATCGCCCGTGCCATCTCGACCCGTCGCTGGATACCGTAGGGCAGCGAGCCGACCGGGGTGGCGGCAAACCGGCCGAGGTTGAAGAAGTCGAGCTGCTCCTCGACCCGATGCCAGTTGGCCAGCTCGTCCCGCTTTGAGCCCGGGGTATGGATGATACCGTGCCAGAGCTTCTGCTCGCTCTTGATGTGCCGGCCGCTCATGATGTTTTCGGCGACCGACATCTGGCTGAACAGGCGGATCGTCTGAAAGGTGCGGACGATGCCGCGGTCGACGATCTGGTAGGGGGTCAGGCCGCGGATCTCTTCGCCGCGCCAGTTGACCGAGCCTTCTTCCGATTTATAGATGCCGGTGATGCAGTTGAAGACCGTCGTCTTACCGGCACCGTTGGGGCCGATGATGCCGTAGATCTGGCCGGCCTCAACCTTGAAACTTAAGGCATCGACGGCGGTTAATCCACCGAAGCGCTTGGTGACGTCGGTCAGTATCAGTTCATTACGCACCATGATTGGATTCCTTGATCAAAAACTTGGGGATTTTGCCGAAGGTCGCCGGAATAATGCCGCGCGGCCGCAGGATCATCGCCGCAATCATCGCAAAACCGAAAATGAAGAAGCGCCAGGTGGCGAATTCGCGAAAAATTTCCGGCAGTACGAACATCACGAATACGCCGATCAGCACACCCGGTACCGAGGAGCCGCCGACGATGACGATACTGAAAAACAGCACCGATTGGATAAAATTAAAAGCTTCCGGGCTGACCGCTGAATACTGCACCACAAAGACGGTCCCGGCCAGGCCGGCAATCCCGGCACCGAGAGCGAAGGCGAAAATTTTGTAGATGCGGGTGTTGATGCCGATACTCTCGGCCGCCAGCTGGTCCTCGCGCAGGTAGTGCAGGGCGCGGCCCGGCTTGCTGCCTTCGAGGTTGCGCATGATCCACAGGGTCAGCATCAGCACGGCGAAGGCGAAGTAATAAACTGAAACCTGGCTGATCAGGTCGGTGCCGAAGAAGCTCAAGGAATCGAGGCCGAAGATGCCGTTCGGTCCGCCGGTGACGCCGCCGAGGTTGTTCTGCACGACCTGGACGAAGACGATGTTGAAGCCGATCGTGGTGACCAGCAGGTAGTCGCCACGCAGATGGACGATCGGACCGGCCAGCAGGACACCGAAAACTGCCGGAATCAGGATCGCCAGTGGAATGGTGGCGAGGATCGGCCAGCCGAACTGGGAGTTGAGGATTGCCGTGGTGTAGGCGCCTATGCCGAAAAACAGCGCCTGCCCCATATTGAACATGCCGCTCTTGCCGAGCACGATGTCCTGCGACAGGGCAACCACGGCAAAAATCAGAAAGGTGATCGCCACCGCTTGCCAGCGTGAATTGAGCAGGTGCGGCAGGATCGCCATCACGACGAAGAAGATCGGGTAACCGAAACGTTGTAGTTCTTTCATCAGACTTTCTCCGCAACCCGCTCACCGAGGATACCGGTGGGGCGGACAATCAGGATGATGATCAGCAGAATAAAGGTGAAGGCGTCGGACCAGGTGCTGGAGACGTAGCCGGCGATAAAGGCGTTGAACAGACCGAGCAGCATGCCGCCGAGCATCGCCCCGGGGATATTGCCGATGCCGCCGATGATCGCCGCGACGAAGGCGTAGAGGCCGTACTGCCAGCCCATGTTGAAGGTGATGCCGCGGTAATAGAGGCCGATGAACAGACCGCCGACCGCCCCCAGCGACGAGCCGATGATAAAGATCAGGGCGATGATGCTGTTGACGTTGATCCCCATCAGCCGCGCGGCATCCTGATCGATGGAGCTGGCCCGGATCGCTGCGCCGATCCGGGTTTTCTCGACGAACAGGTAGAGGGCGACCATCAGCACCAGCGACAAGACCAGGATGATGACCTGAATCAGGCTGATCACCACGCCGCCGAGATCCCAGGAGATCTGCGGCACCAGTTCGGGGAAAATACGCATCTGCGGGCCCCAGATCAGCATGATACCGTTCTGGATCACCAGTGAGGCGCCGAGCGCTGAAACCACCGCCGACAGCCGCGGTGCTTCACGCAACGGCCGGTAGGCGATCCGCTCGAGAATTATGCCGACGCAGGCCATGGCGACCGCGGTGAGCAGGAAGATGACGATCACTGCCAGCAGGGAGGCCGCTTGCCCCATCACCTGGGTATAGATGGTCAGGCCGACAAATGCCGAGGCGGCCACCATATCGCCGTGGGCGAAGTTAATCAGCCGCATGACGCCGTAGACCATGGTGTAGCCGAGCGCCACCAGGGCAAACATACTGCCGATGGTCAGGCCGTTAGCCAGCTGTTGCAGGAAGATATCCATAAAACTCTCTCCAGCGGGTTGGTGAATTCGTCTGTCTTGCAGGCGCCAGGGGAGGACCGCGGGTCCTCGCCTCGCATCTGACAGACAGGAATGCGGGTAAACGAAGAGGGCGGGAGAATCGACATCTCCCCCGCCCCCGTTAAGCTTCAGATGGAAATTTTACTTCTGAATATAGTCGACGGCGAACTTGCCGTTTTTCTGGATTTTGAAAGTGACATAGGTTCCGCCCAGGCGGTTCCCATCGGCGGCAAATGCAATGGGACCGGTGATGCCGGGTAGTGGCTTTTTCATATTCTTCAGGTATTCAGCGGCCTTCTTGGTATCGAAGCTCTTGGTCTGCTCCATGGCGTAGATAATAGCGCGCATCCCGTCGGCGTTCATGATTGTCCAGATCGATGGCGGCAAGGTTCCGTATTTGGCCTTGTAGTCTGCCAGGAATTGCTTGGCAATGTCGTAGGAGCATTTCCGGGGTCGGCACGTTGATGACGTAGGCACCTTCGGCTGCGGAACCGGCCAGTTTGGCGAAATCCGGGTTGGCATTGGCGTCGCCGCCGATGAAGTCGGCTTTGATGTCGAGAGCGACCTGTTGGGCACGCAGCTGGCCACCGTCGGTGTAATAACCGGCAAAGAAGATGGCATCGGGATTCTTCGACTTGATGTTGGTCAGCAGCGGGGTGAAGTTCTGCGAATTGGCTTTGATCTTGCCGTAGGACACAACATTACCACCGGCTTTTTTGATGGCCGTTATCGTGGCGTCGGCCAGCCCGGTCGCATAGCTGGAGAAATCAGAGATCACCACGATCCGCTTGTACTTTTTGACGTTGACCATGTAGTTGGCGGCAAACTTTGCTTCGGCGCTGTTCGGGAAGGAGTTGCGGAGGAATGTCCAGTAGCCGTGCTCGGTCAGGCTGTCGGCGGTGCCGTCGGAGGTCTGCAGCACGCCGGCTTTGAAGTAGGTTTTCTGCGCGGCTTCGGCGCAGGTTGAAGTGTAGGAACCGATGACCATCGAAACCCCTTGGTTGACCAGGTCTTTGGCGCAGATCGCTGCGGCCATGGCAGTGCCCTGGTCATCACAGGGGATCACTTCAATCTTCCTGCCCATGACGCCGCCTTTGGCGTTGATCTGTTCGGCCAGCAGCTCAACCGAGTTCTGAATTCCCTGGCCTTCGTTGGCATAGCTGCCGGTGATCGGAGCCTGAACGCCGACTTTCAGGGTGTCGGCAGCGAAGGCCGGAACGGCCAGCAGGGTGGTGGCCGCCAGGGCCAGCATCATTTTCCCGAATTTCATTCTGTTTCCTCCATTAAGTAAAAGGGGTTGGACCGGTCGTACTCAAAAAGCACGATACACAATAACTCCACTTCAGCGGGTGGTCGCACAAAGTTGAAGTCGCGAAAAATACAATAAAATCAAACACCGGTTTGGCGATACTACATGCTTTATTAATGTCTGGCCAGCCCCATCGCCGATTCAACCGGTGCCGCGGAGCATCTGCAGCAGGGCGTGCCGGGCAATGTTGGGGTTTTCTTTCAGGCGGCGGCGCGAGTAAGGCATCCAGGACTCACCGTAGGGCAGATAAACCCGCAGGCGATGACCCTGATCGATCAGAATCCGGCGCAGTTCGGGGTCGACGCCGAGCAACATCTGAAATTCGTACTGTTCCGGTTTGAGGCCATATTTATTGATCAGCCGCAGGGCTTCAAAGACCAGTTTTTCATCATGAGTGGCGATGCCGACATAGGCCCCATGCTTGAACATCCGGTCGAGGCATTCAACATAGCTGCGGTTGATGGTTTCCGGGTCCTTCCAGGCGGCGCTGCGTGGCTCGTTGTAAATCCCTTTGCAGAGCCGGAAGTGCATCGGTGCATCACTTAAATCGTCGATGTCCTGCGGGGTTCGGCGCAGGTAGGCCTGCAGCACAACACCGACATTTTTCGGAAATTCTTCGCGCAGGCGACGATAGAAGTCCAGTGTCCGGTCGGTGCAGGCGATATCTTCCATGTCGATGCGCACAAAGTTATCCAGTTCGGCGGCCTTGGCGACAATTTCACGGATGTTGTCAAACGCGAACGGTTCATCGAGCAGCAGGCCCATCTGGGTCGGCTTGAGCGACAGGTTGCCATCCAGCTTTTCCCGATGAATGGTTTCAAGAATCTCCAGACACTGGTTTTTAAAGAATTCAGCCTCGCTCCTGGTTTTAATGAATTCACCGAGGATGTCGATGGTCAGCATCATCCCCTGTTCATTGAGTTTACGTCCGACCAGCACCGCATCGCTGAGCTGTTCACCGGCGATATAACCTTTGGCGAAGAAACCGACAATCGGTCCCGGGATATGCATAATGGTCTTGGAGACCAGGTAGTTGAAGATGGACATTTTTACTCCGTATCAAGCTCGGCATGACGCACGCGGCAGGGCATCAGTCTGCACCCCGCCGCGTGCAGCGGTCGCCTATTCCTTGTCCAGGAACGGGTATTCGAAGCTTTGCGGCGGGATAAAGGTTTTTCTTTGATGGCGCGCACCGAAGCCCAGCGCATCAGGTTCTGTTTACTGCCGGCTTTGTCGTTGGTGCCGGAAGCGCGGCCGCCGCCGAATGGTTGCTGACCGACCACCGCCCCGGTCGGTTTGTCGTTGATGTAGAAGTTTCCGGCCGCATTTTCCAGTTTGCTCATGGCCAGACTGACCGCCGGGCGTTGTTGCGCAAAGATGGCGCCGGTCAAACTGTACGGAGAGGTTTGATCGCACAGCTCCAGGGTGGCTTCGTAGTCGGCATCCGGGTAGCAGTACAGGGTGATGACCGGACCGAAGATCTCTTCTTCGATGGTTCGGAAGTGCGGATTGCTGGTGGTAATAACTGTCGGCTCGATAAAGAACCCTTTGCTGTCGCTATAGCCGCCGCCAATGACAATCTCGGCATCCTCGGCCATTGCGGCATCGTTGATATATTCGCTGATGGTGGTAAAGGCTGCCCGGTCGATCACGGCATTGAAAAAATTGCCGAAATCACAGACATCACCGGTTTTGATCCGTCCGATCTGGATCTTGAGCTCTGCCAGGACCGGTTCCCAGAGCGATTCGGGGATGTAGGCGCGGGACGCCGCGGAACATTTTTGTCCCTGATACTCAAAGGCGCCCCGGACAATGGCGGTAGCCAGCGCCGGGACATCAGCCGAGGCGTGGGCAAAGATAAAGTCTTTGCCGCCGGTTTCACCGACGATGCGGGGATAGGTTTTGTACTTGTTGTCGGCGATATTGTTGCCGATCTGTTTCCACATGCTCTGAAACACCGCCGTGCTGCCGGTAAAGTGAATCCCGTTGAAATCGGGGCTGTCGAGACAGACATCGCCGACGACGCTGCCGGGGCCGGGAACAAAGTTGATGACGCCATCCGGCAGACCGGCCTCCTGCAGCAGTTTCATGAAGTAATAAGGCGCATAGACCGCTGATGATGCCGGTTTCCAGACCACGGTGTTGCCCATGATTGCCGGAGCGGTCGGCAGGTTGCCGGAGATAGCGGTGAAGTTGAACGGGGCAACGGCAAAAACGAAGCCCTCCAGGGGGCGGTGCTGGACATAATTCCAGACGGTTGCCGATGAATGCAACGGTTGATCGGCGTAGATTTCCTGGGCAAAGTAGACATTGAAGCGCAGAAAATCGATCAGCTCGCAGGCGGCATCAATCTCTGCCTGAAACGGATTTTTGCTGATGTTCAGCATCGTCGCGGCATTGATCAGAAAGCGGTAGGGCCCGGCCAGCAGGTCAGCGGCTTTCAGGAAGATCGCCGCCCGTTCTTCCCAGCGCAGGCTCTGCCAGACCGGTTTTGCCGCCATCGCCGCGTCGATCGCCAGCTGCACTTCCTGCGGCCCGGCTTTGTGATAGCTGCCCAGCTGGATCGAATGGTCATGGGGACAGGCGATTTTTGCCAGTTTGCCGGTACGAACTTCCCGGCCGCCGATCACCAGAGGAACTTCGACCTGCTTGGCCTGCAATTCCGCGAGAGCAGCTTTCAGCTTGCTGCGCTCCGGGCTGCCCGGGGCGTAAGAGAGGATCGGCTCGTTCTGTGGGTAGGGAACTTTGATGACAGCGTTATTCAGAAGGTTCATGGTTATCCTCTTTCGGTTGGTATTGTCCCGGCAATTTATTCATCCGTGTATGTCGGGAGAGATGGGATATAACCATGAGCAAAGAGAATGCCAAACTCTGTTTTGTTTCTCGGGATGGGTCCGATGAAATCCTCTTGGTAGAGATTACCTCAGCTATTTCAGAGTGTTTCGGCTGGCCGCCGAGGGTTCGGTGTTTTGGGCAGGGGAGGTGACGGGCTGTTTCGGGACGGGTTACGGGGAAGCGTTTTATGCAGAGATGCATAGCGCGGGCAGTTGCTTGCTTGCTGGGTTACCTCAGGCCATGCTTTTTCAGTTTGCGGGCGATGGTTGACTGGTTGACGCCGAGGGCCGCGGCTACATCCGTCTGGCTGCGAAATCGTTCTCGGGCTTTTTCCAGGATGCTCTTTTCCACCCGTTCGAGAGTCTGCTGCAGGGTCAGCCCTTCCGGCCAGTCGAGATTGTTGAAATCGAGATTGTTGCTGCGCTGCTTGATCTGCACCGGCAGGTCGGCGAGGTCGATCAGCTCGGTTTCGGCCATGACCACCAGGCGCTCGCAGATGTTCATCAGCTCCCGGACATTCCCCGGGTAGGGGTAGGCGGTCGAGGGCGGCGCGGGTCAGTCGTTTGGGGTTCTCGGTCTGGGCATTAAAGTGATCCACGTAGTGCCTGATCAGCGGCACGATGCAGTCGTGCCGCTCGCGCACGGCCGGCACCTGGATCGGGATAACATTGAGTCGATAATAGAGATCCAACCGGAAGCTGCCCTGTTCGACCATTTCCTCCAGATTCCGGTGGGTCGCGGCCAGCACCCGGACATCAACATTTTTGCTGCTGGTGCTGCCGAGCCGGGTGATCCGACCATCCTCCAGAAACCGCAGCAGCTTCACTTGCGACGACAGCGGCAGCTCGGCGATTTCATCAAGAAACAGGGTGCCGCCGTCGGCCAGTTCGAAATGTCCCGGTTTGCCGCTTGCCAGGGCGCCGGTAAAAGCCCCCTTTTCGTAGCCGAACAGCTCCGCCTCGATCAGTGATTCGGGGATGGCGCCGCAGTTGATTTTGATCAGCGGATTCTCCCGGCGTGGTGAGTTTTTGTGGATCAGGTCGGCGATCAGTCCTTTGCCGACGCCCGATTCGCCGAGCACCAGCACTGAAGAATCGGCGCCGGCCACGCGGATTGCCTGTTGCAGGGCACGGATCATCTTCGGGCTGCGGGCGATAACCTGTTTCGAGTCGAGCTGAGCATTCTGCATCGCCAGCATCTGCTCACGAAACTGGTCGCGGATCGCCTCCTGCTCCTCCAGTTCGCGTTGCAGGGTATCGATCTCGGTAATATCCCGCTCGCTGACCACCACCCGGATCAGCTCCCCCTGATCATCAAAAACCGGTGTCGCGATTGAGATGAGCCTGCGGCCGTCCTTGTTCTGCAGCAGGTTGACCTGTTTTTTGCTCTGACTGGCTTCCAGCGC
>JAADGW010000090.1 GCA_013152145.1 Deltaproteobacteria bacterium | reverse complement strand
TCTGGTATATGTCAAAAAAAGCCGAGCGGACCTACACTCAGGTTGACTTCAGGCGTGGCGATTTCCTGGTCTTCGGCAAAGAAACCCTCGGTCTGCCGGAAAAACTGCTCGACACCGTCGGTCAGCAGGCACTGCGTATTCCGATCCTCTCCCCCGCGGTCCGCAGCCTGAATCTGGCCAATTCGGCGGCCATCATTCTCTATGAGGCGCTGCGGCAGACGGAGCAGTTGTAAAAATAGAGTAAAACTATTCAACCAGGTGACCTCGAAGTGGGCATCCCGAGGGCACCCACCGCGCTGCTGAACAGTTTACAAAACAGAAAAAGCCGGACCAATCGACCCGGCTTTTTCTGTTTCAGAACTCAGAACTCCAGCAAGCTCAGATCATCCCCAGCAGTTTACTGCTACGCTCCAGAAATGCCGCCATCCGCTCCTTATCGATCGCCTGATGCGAGAGCATCGCCAGATCGTAGATCTGTTCGATCAGCAATCCCGATCCCCCTCTTCCCGCAACTTGAGGACGTTATCGATCGCCGGACTGGCGGCATTCACCATCAGGGTATGCTCGGCGAACATATCCGGCATCTCCCCCTTCCCCATCATCTGGGTCATCTCTTTGAAACGTCGCTGCTGTTCGTTGAGCAGAATCATTCCCGGCACCGAATCATCCTTCAATGTTTCAATCCGGATGTTCAGTCCCTTAATGTCGAGTTCAGCCTTAAATACTTCCTCGATCCGCTCTTCCCGACTCTTGTTGTCGGCATCGACGAGCTTCTGACCGGCATCCTGCTCAAGCAGATTCTCAGTCACATCCGAGTCGACCCGCTCAAATTTGATGTCGCTGTTTTTTGATTCCAGGAACTGAATAAAATGATTGTCGATCATCGCATCGAGAATCAACGCCTCCATCCCCTGGGCTTTGAACATTTTCAGATAGGTGGCCTGCACGCCCTCATCATTGGCGTAATAAACCTTGTTCTCGTGATTTTCCTTGGCGCGTTCGAGGTAGGCAGGCAGCGTGGTGTACTTTTCTTCGCCGGTCGAACGATAAATAACCTGATCCTTGACCTTTTCGTAAAACTTGTCCTCACGCATCATGCCGTACTTGACAAAGGTGTGGATGTCTTCCCAGATCGGCACAAAGCTTTCACGATCCTGTTTGGCCAGCTCGACGATCTTGCCGGCCACCCGGCCGCTGATCACTTCACGAATTTTGCGCACCTGTGGTTCGTTCTGCAGGTAGCTGCGCGAGATATTAAGCGGCAGATCGGGGGCATCCAGACAGCCCTGCAACGGCGTGAGGAATTCCGGAATCAGTTCCGGGGTGTTATCGGAGACAAACACCTGGTTGCAGAACAGGTTGATGTGGCTTTTGGTGACGTCGAACTCGTTGGTCAGACGCGGAAAATAGATAATCCCTTTCAGGTTGAAAGGATAGTCGATATTCAGATGAATCCAGAACAGCGGATCTTCCGACAGCGGATAAAGTTTGCGATAAAACTCAATGTATTCGTCATCAGAAATTTCACTGGCCGATTTGGTCCAGAGCGGGTTCTTGTCGTTGACTTCTTCGCCGTCCAGACAGATTGAAACCGGCAGGAAGTTACAAAACTTCTTCAGCACGTCGCGGGTGCGATCCGCCTCGAGGAACTCTTTTTCGTCCTCGTTCAGATGCAGGACAACCTCGGTGCCGCGCTCCTGTCTGTCACCGGCGGTTAATTGGTAACTGGTGGTCCCGGCACACTCCCAATGAACCGCCGCAGCATCTTTCTGATAAGACAGCGAATTGATCTCGACCTTATCCGCAACCATAAAGCTGGAATAAAAGCCGAGACCGAAATGACCGATAAGCTGATTCTTGTCCTCGAGACTTTTAAATTTCTCAATGAAGTCTTCTGCTGAAGAGAAAGCCACCTGGTTGATATATTTACGGATTTCTTCAGCCGTCATACCGAGACCGTTATCAGCCACCGTCAGGGTCCCGGCATCCTTATCGATCCTGATATCAACCCGATATTCATCGGCCAGCTTAAGCCCTTCAACCAGATTAATGTTCTGCAGCTTGTGAATTGCGTCAACCGCGTTGGAGACCAGTTCACGGAGAAAAATTTCTTTATCGCTGTACAACCACTTCTTGATGATCGGAAAGATATTCTCCGTGTGAATCGAGATTGAACCTTCTTCTTGCTTTAATTTCTCTGACATTCTGTACCTCCTGAAAAGTGATTAACGCACAGAAAGATAAATATCGGTGCACTTTTTGTCAAGGTCGCAAATAAAGCCCGTATCAACGCAACGACACGGGCCCTTTCCAACGATTTATCTGATTTAGCGCCAATCTCCAGTTTATGGGAATCGAGTGTCTTTTCACTCGTCCTTCAAGAACCTTGATAACCGTTTATAAACCGGGAACAGCCGTTATCCCGCGACAGAAAAAATAGATCGCAAACAGCAGCGGCATGACCACATTGCTGAGAAAATGGATCAGCAGCCCCTGGCTGCGGCCCCAGATTTTCTTCATTCGGGTCAGGCGAAAATACTCTTTTTCGGCCATCAGCCGTAATAGTGAGACTGCAACGATGTAAAAACCAAACAATGCCTTGACAATATCCAGTTCCATGGCAACCCCCGATCAAACAGTGCTATAAACGTAACTATTCAGCCAGATGACCTTGAAGTGGGCACCCCGACGCCATCCATCGCGTTGCTGAATAGTTATCTATAAACAATCTAACAGATCGGTATTTTCTTTGCGAACCATTGTCATTTCAAATATTTGTAAAATATTGCCCATCAACTGAAAAAGGGTGCCAAAACGTGGCACCCTTCCATTATACAACATTTCAAAAACCTGTTATTGCTTAATTCTCAGTCAGGAAATAGCGTTCGTAGAAATCCTCAAGGTTTTTCAGGTGACGCTTTTCATCCATCAGTAAACGTTTGAACAAAGGAGCCATCGGCGCACCTTCACAGCCATCCAACAAACGCTGGTAGAAATCTACCGCACTTTTCTCAAGGTGGATAGCATAAGCCAGCGAAGTCCTCGCATCGGCATCGGCGGCGATTTCCTGCTGCTTGAACACATAGTTCAGATTCATGGTCGAGACTTCTTTGTGCATCTCTTCCGCATTTTTATCATATCCCTCAAGTAAAGCCATTTCCAACTTGTTTTTGTGGGTCAACTCTTCGGCGGCGGCATCACGCAGGATTGCTTTGGCCTGGCGATCTTTCACAATCTGAATCGCGTGCAGATAGTTACGAAAGCCCTCCTCTTCCATCACAATGGCTTTTTCCAACGCCGCCTCGTAGGTATAACAAACTCCGGCTTCAATACTCATCTGCTGCTCCTGTTCATCAAACTGTTCAATAAATAACGATATATCCATGCTGCTCGGCAAGCTTTGAGATTTCAAGCACATCCTCAATTTCGTAGCGGGTGCCGTCAAGCACAAACGTATAACCCCCTTCGGGCTTTTCTTCAGACAAACTGATCAGATATTCAAAACTCGCCGTCTTAATGGTTTCCATCCGCCACCTCTCACAGCAATAAGATGCATCGTAAATATTACCATATCGATGGTCAAAAAGTCACTCTCCGATGATCTTGACCAGAACCCTCTTACGTCGCCGACCATCAAACTCACCGTAAAAAATCTGTTCCCAGGGGCCGAAATCAAGTCGGCCGGCGGTGACTGCGACAACCACTTCACGGCCCATGACGGTCCTTTTCAAGTGAGCATCGCCATTATCTTCACCGGTATTATTATGCTGATATTGACTGATCGGAGCATGCGGAGCCAACCTTTCCAACCAGTGCTCATAATCGCAATGCAAACCGTGCTCATCATCGTTGATAAATACCGAGGCGGTAATATGCATGGCGTTACACAGCAACAGCCCCTCACGAATACCGGCTTTCGCTGAGACAGTCCTCAACCTGCGGGGTGATATTTCTGAATTCCCGTCGGGTGGGGATATCGAACCAGAGCTCCTTACGATATGACTTCATAAATTGTGCCCCCTTTTCAACCTTTGAAATTTGTAACTCTTCAGCCAGATGACCTCGGGGTACCCACTTCGAGGGTTCATGCGGCCCTTGGAGTGGGCAGCGCGAGGTCCTCTATCGCGCAGCTGAATAGTTACCGAAATTCATGTATAATGATAGCCAGCTGGAGAAAAACCGTGCCCTGCGCGACGAATAACTGTTGACTCTTGAGTCCAGTTTCTATATAAAGCACGCTGCTCAAAGGCAGGATTTTATCGTAGACAGGTGCGTTAGCTTATACAATATGACCCAAAAAACATCAGTTAAGACCATACTCCTTTTTTGCTTGATGCTCAGCCTGTTGCTGGCCAGTTGTTCTGACAGCGCAGCACCGATCTACCAGGGATCAAACATCCGGGTTCTGAAAACCCCCCTCTCAGCTGATCTGGAGAAGGAGTTTCAGCGACACAGCTACCAGCTCGACAATCTGGACCGGGGGGTTCCGCCACTGATCCTGCAAACGCTCCCCAGAGACTTGCCGAATATCACTTCCAACAGTAAGAAAAAACGGATTTTCTTCCAATCCCTGCTGCCGATGATATTGCTGGCCAATAACGAAATTCGTCAGGAGCGCGACCAGGTGCTGAAGTTTCAGCAGATTGTAAACCGGGGAGCGACGTTGACAGAAGACCAGCTGCAGACTCTCACTGCGCTTGCCAGGCGTTACAAAATCAAGAGTGATTCCATGACCTCGCGACCGGCCTTTACCGAGCTGCTGATGCGTGTCGACACCATCCCCCCGGGGCTGGCCCTGGCCCAGGCCGCAAATGAGTCCGCCTGGGGAACTTCGCGATTTTCTCAACTGGCGAACAACCTGTTCGGTGAATGGACGTTCAAGTCGGGTACCGGGATCGTTCCTGAAGATCGTCCCGACGGCGCAACCTACGAAGTCCGTCGGTTTGATAATATCTACGAATCGATCCGTTCCTATCTGCTGAATCTGAATACCCACTTTGCCTATCAGGAGCTGCGCCAGCTCCGTGCCGAGGCTCGGGCAGAGAACCGGCCGGTCGACGGGTTCAAACTGGCAGAGGGTCTGTTCCGCTACTCAATCCGCGGCGAAGCCTATGTCAAAGACCTGCAATCACTGATCCGCCTCAATCGTCTTGACCGGTTTGCTGCTGCCAGCCTCAGAGTCCGCAGCTGACCCGATCGTCTTATCCCCCCGAACCTCCGCAACCGCCGGTGAGTCCGCATTCACCCAGAGATGGCTGTACCAGTGCCAGTCCCCCTTTTTATCGGATGCGGTGAGGGTATATTTATTGCGGCGGCCACTCAGCGGTTTTTCAGCGACAACGCGATACCAGCCTTGCCGACCGGAAACCGCCGCAACCTGGCAACTGTTATCACCCTGCACAAAGCAGTTGATATGACGCAGATCAACATCACCGGCCTTGATCTGCAGCAGCAGTTCCGGGGGATTGGTCTTGACGATCGGACTGAACGGCACCGCCTCCAGAACAACCAGCGGCTTCATCCGTAACTTGTTTTTAAACCCCTGAAGGGTCGCGTAGGGTCCGCCCATGGGGAAACGCGGCAGAGTGAAAAGATTGTGGCCCGCATAAATGACTCCCGACTGCTGGGCAAAGGCGGCGACAAAACCGAGCTCCTTAACAATCTTAATCACTTCGGGAGAATACTCTCCGTAGGGATAGACAAACAGCGACGGGGCAAAACCGAGATGTTTTTTGAATTGACGCTGGGATTTACTGATGTCTGCGATGATGCGCTTACGCCAGGCAGCAAAATCCTCGTTCTTCCGCTTCTCAACCAGGTAGGCATGGGTTGCCGTATGGTTGCCGATTTCTACCCCCTCGGCAGATAACGCCTTGATTTCATCCCAGCTCAGGTAACCGGGTTTTCCCACGGCGTCGGTGTTGACAAACAGAGAAACCGGGTAGCCGTACTCCCGGAGCAGCGGCATTGCCACTGCGCCAAAAGAGACAAAGGCATCATCAACACAAAGAGCGGCCGCTTGCTCGGGCAGCGGTTCTCCGGTCGTCAACCGCCGGACCACCTCGCCTAAGGACAAAACCTGGTAATTCTGTTGTTTGAGGTAGGCCAGCTGCTGGGCAAAAATTTCAGCGGAAATGTTGGTCGACGGATAGCGGCTGTCACCAAAGCGATGATAAATAAAGGCATTCACCCGCCCGGCCGCAGCAGCGGATCCGATCATCATGAAAAGCAGCACAGCCGCCAGCAAAACAACAACAGTTCTCAGCATAAAAAGACCGATCAGTTTCGGGAGGATCTCACTTTATTCCGCAGGTAACGACGAATCGTATTGCGTGCTTTCGGGGTAATCGCCCACTCCAGCCATTTTGGCAGAACCTCAGGTTTTTCCGAGGTTTCAATAGAGATCTGATCACCATCGAGCAGGCGGGTTTTCAGCTGCCGGGTGCGCCCGTTAATATGCCCGCGGCGGGCATGAAGGCCGAGCGATTCATGAATATCGAAGGCAAAATCAAGCACACTGCTGCCCTCGGGAAGGGTCCGGCTTTCACCGCGCGGCGTATAAACCTGGATAGTCGCGGACGCCAGCTTAAGGGACTCGGTATCAAACGCCGACTCACCGTCAAGTAATGACTTCATCAGCGAACGGAAATTATCGTGACGGAATTTAAACCCCGGCGCCAGCACCCCGGATTCGTTGAAGCGGGCCAGCTTACGCGTGGTGATTTCCACCCGCATCCGCTGTTCTCCGATCTGTACGGTGGTTTTCAACGCCTGATAACCGTGCATGGAGGTCAAATTGAGATGATCGCGCAGCTTTCCCGGGATCGGTGGAAACTGGCCGTGCAACAGGCCGAGAAAGATGTACGCATCCATCATCCGGTCGACCTGTACCTCCATCGTATAGAGGGTCGCAAAGCCCCTCTGCATCGCCTGAGTCGCCGCCACCGAGAAAGGGCGCCAGCGATCTTTTAACTGGACCGACAGTTTTTGTTGTTCACAGGCACCGATAATCTTGGCCCGGGTTTTACGCAGATAGTCGGCATTCTCTTTCTTCAACTGATCAATTTTCTGGTTATATTTTTTACCCCGCGCCGGATAGAGCAGGTTAAAAGAAAGCGACTCCAACTCGGTGGCGACATACCCCATCCCCAGGTGCTGCGCCAGCGGCACATAAACCGTACGGGTTTCCTCCGCAATCAGGCTCTGTTTATGCTCCGGCAAAGCATCAATCGTCAGCAGATTGTCCATCCGGTCCCAGAACTTGAGACAGAGCACACGGATATCATCGATGGCGACCAGAACGGTTTTACGATAGGTCTCTTTCTTTAACTCGTCGCGAGCCTTAACCTCCGACGTCACCTTGGTTAACCCGTCGACCAGATGAGCAACCTCACCGCCGTATTTTTTTTCAACGTCCTCCAGCGTCACCGGGGTATCCTCGACGACATCATGCAACAACGCGGCGATCACTGAGGGAAAATCCATCCAGTGACGTGCTGCCAGGTGCGTCACCCGCAAGGGGTGGAAAATATAAGGTTCCCCCGATTTGCGCATCTGCCCCCGATGGGAAGTCCGAGCATCGGTCAGCGCCTGCTCAACCCGGGCCAACTCGTGATCCAGTTCCGACTCGGAAAAACTGGCACCGTAATGGGTCACCAGCAGTTCCATAATTTCGGTGATCATGCGCTGTTCGGTTTTTTCATCAAACTTTGTCATCAGGTTCTTTACAGGTCAACCCGGAGGCCAGTTCATATCCCGGCCGCCGAGCAGGTGAAAATGCAGATGCCAGACAAGCTGTCCACCCGCTGCATTGCAGTTATTGACAACCCGAAAACCATCCCGGGCAAAACCGAGTTCGGTGGCCAGTTTCCCGGCAACCTGATAAATATGGCCGAGCAGGTCATTATCCGCCGGGGTTAAATC
>JAADGW010000208.1 GCA_013152145.1 Deltaproteobacteria bacterium | reverse complement strand
GCGGATTATCAAACGTTATATTCAGCTGCAGCAAGAGCGGCAGGCGCAGGGAGGTTAACGGATGTTTGATCGACGTCTGGTGGTCAACTTTGACTGGATTCTGCTGTTGGTCGTCTGTGCCCTGGCCGGTGTCGGCATCGTCAACCTGTTCAGTGCCACGGCCAACTGGCAACTCAGTTCAACCCCGCTGTACATGAAACAACTGGTTTGGCTGGGAGGCGGGTTGATCCTGGTGTTGCTGATCTGTTGTTTTGATTACCGGCATCTCGAGCATTTTGCCATCCATGGCTATATCGTTTCCATCGGTATGTTGTTGTTCGTGCTGCTGTCGGGGAAGACCTCGATGGGGGCGACCCGTTGGATCAACCTCGGTTTTTTCAACCTGCAGCCGAGTGAAGTGATCAAGATCGTCATGATTCTGTTGCTGGCGCGGATCTTCGGTCGGACTGCACAGCCCCGGGGCTACAGCTTGGTCGACCTCTGGCGACCGGCTCTGCTGCTGTTGCTGCCGATCGGTCTGATTCTGAAACAGCCCGATCTGGGGACGGCGCTTATGCTGATTTTCATCTCCGCTTCGATGCTGTTGTTCGCCGGTTTGCGGCGCTCGACACTGCTCAGCCTCGGCCTGCTCGGGCTGATCGCCGCGGTGCTCGGCTGGTTCGGTCTGCACGATTATCAGAAGACCCGAATCATGACCTTTCTGAACCCCGAAGCCGACCCGCTGGGCAGCGGTTATCATATTATCCAGTCAAAAATAGCCGTCGGCAGCGGTGGCTTCCTCGGCAAAGGATTTCTGCAGGGAACCCAGTCGCAGCTGTCTTTTCTGCCGGAACGGCACACCGACTTTGCTTTTTCGGTGTTTGCTGAAGAGTGGGGATTTGTCGGCTGCAGTCTGCTGTTACTCGGTTATCTGTTTCTGATTATCTGGGGGATTTATATCGCCCGGCGGGCGGCGGATCGTTTCGGGATGTTCCTGGCCTTCGGCGTGACCGCAATGATTTTCTGGCATATTGTCGTCAACCTCGGCATGGTGATCGGTCTGCTGCCGGTGGTCGGTGTGCCGCTGCCGCTTTTTTCCTACGGCGGCACCAGTATGGTGACGACCATGATCGGGGTCGGGCTGCTGATGAGCGTCAGTATGCGGCGGTTTATTTTTTAACCGGCGACGCTCAATTGCGGCAGGGAAAGCTCAACTGAAAACAGCAGCCGGGCGACCGGTTTTCGACCAGCTGCAGTTTCCCGCCCATCGCTTCGCTCAGAGTCCGGGCCATATAGAGTCCGAGACCGGACCCGGCCGGTTTCTGCTGCGCGGTTGCGCCGCGGTAAAATTTAGCGAAAATCATGTCATGTTCTTCCGCAGCAATTCCCGGACCATCGTCCTGAATCAGGATCTGCACTTCTGTTTCATCGACCGCGACCGACACCGACACACTGAGATGACCGTCCAACCGCGAATATTTTATGGCATTATCCAGCAGGCTGGAAAGGATGATCTTCAAACCGACCGGGTGCAGGTTGAGAGTGAAACGCTGCGCACAAAAGATTTCCAGTCGAGAGGATTTCTGCGCGGCGGCCGATGCAAACAGAGACCGTAACTCTTCCAGCAGATCCTGCAGGATGACCGGCTCCCCCGGTAGCTGCCCCGGATTTTTTTCGACCTGTCGCACCAGCAGATAATTTTCTGCCAGCGCGCTCAGATAATGCGAACTGCTGCTGATCTGGCCGACAAACTGCTCCGATCGCTCCGGCGGCAGATCGGTATTTTCCTGCAGATGCAGCGCGATACCGGAAATCACCGTCAGCTGGTTGCGCAACTCGTGAAACAGCGCCTGTTGCCACTGATCCTGCAGATCCGTCCATTTTTGCAATGAGTCCATCCGCGCGGTCAATTTACAATAGTCACGATGCCGGTCTATCAGTTGTCGGCATTTAACCATCACTTCTTTGATGATATAGGGTTTCGGCAGATAGTGATCGGCGCCGAGGTCGTATCCCTTGACCCGGTCGTCAGCCGAGCCGAGGGCGCTCATCATGATGATCGGGGTACGGGCCACCGAGGGGTCATGATGTGACCGCACCATGCGACAGATCTCCCAGCCGTCCAGCAGCGGCAGCATGATGTCGAGCAGGATCAGTTCAGGTTTTTCCTGACCGATAAGCCGACAGGCATCGAGGCCGTTTTCAGCACTGAGGACTTCAAAGCCCTGGCGGATCAGATTGTATTCGAGAACTTCGGTCAACTCGATCTCATCTTCGACAATGAGAATTCTGCCGCTGTCCGCTTGCGGCATTTTTATGACCCGGTGTTGGATTCTCGCCTGTCCCTGCGGTGCTGCCGCCACCGGCTCCGTACTGAGCTGTTCCATGTAACCCCCTGTAAATAATATCGCGCACGGTCACATTAAAGTTTCCCGGTTACCGGAAAGTTAGTGGCTGATGGCAATCAGGTTAGCGGGGTCGGCCCGGTGAAATAAAAAACTATTCGTTTGGCAACCTCCCGGTAACAATTCTTTGTTCCTCTTGCGTAGTAACTATTCAGCAACGTTGATGGATGACCTCGGGGTGCCCACTCCAAGGGCCGCATGAACCCATCCCTGGGGCTTGACTGTCGCCATCCAGGCGACAGACACCCTTGAAGTGGGCNNNGCCATCTGGCTGAATAGTTACCTTGCGTAAATCATTCAATGACAGCAGGAGATGACAATGACAGCGTTGGATAGAACCAACATTGGCAGTTTGTCATCAGTTTATGATTCCACAAACACTGATGTGACCAGGCCATTATGATTGAACGTTCTGTCAAAGATAATCTTCCGGTTCGAGAGCTGATTACCGGCAGCGAATCTATTTCTCCTGATACCCGGGTATCGATTCTGGCGGAACGTTTTTACAACGAACCAAATCTTGATTCGTTACCACTGGTTAAAAACGGGCACCCTTGCGGCCTTGCCTCACGCGGGAAAATTCTCACAACCCTGGCAATCCGCTTCGGATTTGCTCTGTATGGCCGAAAACCGATCAGTGTCATTGCCGATACGACTCCGCTCGTCGTGCACACGGATGACACGTTGAACGAGGTTCTCGGCCAGGCAATGGCCCGCAGCTTTAATGATATCTACGATGCCATTCTGGTAGTGGATGATGAAGACAAATACGTCGGTTGGTTATCGGTAAAACGGTTGGTTATCGAACAGGGAAATTTTCTGGCAAAAAGCATTGTCCAGCGTGAACTGGCAATTTCTAAAGCTGTCGAAATCGAAAAACTGGACAAAATGAAAACCAGCTTCATGGCGCACGTGACTCACGAGCTGCGTTCTCCGATCACGGCTATCGTCGGCTTCGCCGAACTCATGCAGATGCGATTTGCCAGGCAACAGCTGGAGGATTTTCCAAAATACCTGTCACTGCTCTCTTCCAGTTCGCAGAACCTGCGCTCCATTGTCAACAATATCCTCGACCTGTCAAAAATCGAGGCCGGCCGGATGGAAGTTTTCAACGAGGATTTCAGCCTCTGTGAACTGCTCAGCGAGGTTCTGGAAACCTGTAAGATGCTGGTGGGAGAAAAACCGCTTTCAATTGAAGTTGACTGTCCCGATCCTCCGGCAACCCTGTATGGCGACCGGATCAAAATCCATCAGATTCTGCTTAATCTGGCCAGTAATGCCATCAAGTACAGTGATCGCGGAATTATTGTCATCTCGGCAAAAATGACTGACGAGCTGCAACTTACGGTAAAGGACACTGGTATCGGCATAAAAAAAACCGATTTGCAGCGGCTGTTCAGTGCATTTGACCAACTCGAAGACGCCAAAACCCGGCGCCATGAAGGAACCGGACTGGGGTTGAACATCACGAAACAACTGGTCCAACTGCTCGGCGGCAGGATCAATGTTGAAAGTACCTTCGGGGTCGGCAGCCGCTTTGATGTCATTATTCCGCAAAACATTCAGAATATCGTTCAGGAAGCGAGTTAGATGAAAAAACCTAAAACCGTGATGATTATCGATGATGACGAGCGTCATCTGCTGACCGCTAAAGGGCTCATTGAGGCTCTCGGTTACATCGTTGAGATCCATAACTCGCCGTTTCGAACGACGGAAAAGGTCCTTAAAATCAAACCGGACATGGTGCTGCTCGATGTCAACATGCCGGCATTGCCGGGGGACCGGCTCTGCGCGATTCTGCGCAGCGAGCCTGATCTCGAAGACATACCGATTTACCTCTATTCGGCGAACGATGAAGAAATCCTGCGCAAATCCGTCAAGCAGTTTCAGGCCGACGGTTATATCTGCAAGGGGAATGTCAGTGCGTTGCGGCTAAGGGTTCAGCAGGTTCTGGGTGATTAGGCAGAACCGGTCATGACGTAGCAGGGGGACGGAGAAATATTAAGAAAGTGCGTAAAGTCTGTTTCCCCCCGGCAAGAATAAACCCTGTCCACAGAATATTTTGCTGGCTGTCTGGAACGGTTCACTGGTCAGCTAACGAAATGCTAACATTTTCCTAACAGTCGGGGTCTACAAGGGGTCATCTATCCTTTTCAGAGGTGATCCCGATGATAGCAGACAAATACCAGGATGAACTGGAAGAGAAACAACACGAGGAAGCGATCAGCCGCTTGTGTCAGGAGTATCCAGAGCAGAAAGAGCTGATCCGCCGGCAATATTTTGAAAATCTTGACCCTTTGATTACCGATGCCAGGATTCGCACCTATTTGCCGATTTTTGTCAGTCGCAAAGTTAAAATCGTTCTGCAGGGTTTGCCGTACAGGGGACATTCCCAATAGCTGTCTCCAACCTTTTCCACCTCCTTTCCCGCCAATGCGACCGCCCTTTTCCCACTCTCCCGCCCGGACTCCCGGTTGAATACAGGACTACCCGGTCGTCGCTAACAGACCACTAACCGGAAGCGAACACCCACAAAACATGACTGCTGTCTAATTTTCAGTATCGAATTGACCTGACAACGAATACTGGAAAGAGGGATGACATGAGTATCGGCAGCAAGTTATTGGCAAGCTTTTTTACCATAATTGCGCTTGCCCTGTTGATGTACGGGGTTTCTTACTGGGGAACCGGCGAGATCAGGCAGGCCCATAACACCACCCTTGAGGCGATGACCGCAGCGGCGGACGTGAAACAGCAATCCGCCCGGATCAACGAGCTGTTATTGCCGATCGAGGCGCTGCAGAACAGTCT
This sequence comes from Deltaproteobacteria bacterium, assembly GCA_013152145.1. Classification (GTDB taxonomy): domain Bacteria; phylum Desulfobacterota; class Desulfuromonadia; order Desulfuromonadales; family Geopsychrobacteraceae; genus Malonomonas. The sequence goes on along the minus strand of JAADGW010000208.1, from coordinate 1,481 downwards.
CGACGTCGCCATGAGCAATCTGCGTGACGGGATGTTGCAGAACCGGCCGCAAGTGTCCCTGCTGGATCAGCGCCGGCGCCAGCGGTTGAGTGATTTTCTGAGCAACGACATGCCGCAGATTTCCCCGCTGCTGGACCTTCCGCCGGAGACCAGCGAAGCGCTTGAGCAAAGCTACCGATCCATCCTGCAGACGGCAGAACAACTGGAGCAGACGTGGCAGGCACGCCACGAGGGTCTGGCCGAATCTCTCAGTGATTTAAAGCGAACCCTGCTGAACTGGACGCTTAAAGTTGCCAACATGATGTTTGTTCAAAGTTCTATCGGTGAGTTACTCTATGAAGAACTGGCCGACACGCCGATAGAGGAGTTCAAGGCTGGACAACTGTTTCAAACCTACGCCGGGGATTTTCCGGTACTGCGCCAGGCTCTGGAGAAGGCCTCCCTGGAGAATGAAAAACTGTACGGGCTGGCCGACCGGTTGGATGACCTGGCGTTTTCCAGCCAGTGGGGAACGGCGAGGCTTTTCTACCGCGATTACTTTCCGTCGACCGTCAAATCCATCATCGTCGATCTTGACCGGGTGATCTCGGCGGAAAACCAGATTCTTACGACGCAGAAAAAGGCGGTGGCGCTGCTGAACAACGATCTGAAGAAATCGGTCAGCGGCCTGCAGCAGCAGCTTGCCGCTTTGCGGGACCAGCTCCAACAACGTCAACACGCCTCGAACCTTGCCGTATCTGCCGCTGCTGACGATGTCCTGACCGCCAGCCGGGGGATGGAGGCCCAGATCAATCGCATCGACCGGTACAGTATTCTGATCGCGGTCATTGCCGTGATCCTCGGGCTGGGACTGGCCTTTCTGACGACCCGGACAATTACGCAACCGCTGACCCGGGTCAACCGGATGCTGAAGAATCTGCAGCAGGGCCATCTTGGTGCGCGCCTGCAATTGGTCCGCAACGATGAGCTCGGCGTGCTTGGCCGGGCGCTGGATGCCTTTGCCGATCACCTGCAACACGAGGTGCTGAGTGCATTCAACAAGCTTGCCGAGGGGGATTTCACGTTTGCCGCTCAGGGCTTGATTCGGCAACCGCTGGCAAAAACCAACGCGGCCTTAAACGCTTTTCTCAGCGACATCAAGGCGTCCGGTGTCCAGGTGGCGGAACGCTCCCGGCAGATTTCCGACAGCAGCCAGGCGGTTTCTCAGAGCGCCATCCAACAGGCCGGTGCTCTGGTCGAGATCGGCAGCTCCCTGGCGACGGTCGTCGATCAATCCCGACAGAACGCAATGAACGCCCGGCGGGCCCAGCAACTGACCGAACAAGCACGCACCTCCGTTGATCAGGGCAGCCGACAGATGCAACAGGTCGTCGACGCCATGAGCAAGATCAATACCGCCAGCCGGGAGATCTCGCGGATCATGAAGGTGATTGACGAGATCGCCTTTCAAACCAATCTGCTGGCCCTGAACGCGGCGGTCG
>JAADGW010000042.1 GCA_013152145.1 Deltaproteobacteria bacterium | reverse complement strand
TGACCTTCGACCACCGCATCACCGACGGTGCCGAGGCCTGTCGTTTTCTGACCCGCATCGGCCGCTACCTGGAAGATCCCGGACTGTTGTTCATCGAGAGTGTCTAATCGCAGCAGCCGGTGACCAAAGGCTTTTTGTAACTATTCAGCAGGATGGCCTCGGGGTGCCCACTTCAAGGGTGTCTGTCGCCTGGACGGCGACAGTCAAGCCCCATGGATGGGTTCATGCGGCCCTTGGAGCGGGCAGCGCGAGGCCATCCATCGCGCCGCTGAATAGTTACGGCTTTTTAACGGTTTTTTGTTTGCGGGAATCAACTCAGCGCCATTTATGGCTCCAGCTGCGGTAGCGCATCCCGCTTTCAAGCCGCTCCCGTGCCAGCAGCTCAGCGGCCGCCCGCGGCAGCCGGACCTCTTTTTTGGCCTTGTCCAGAAGCCGCTCGGTGTTGGCCTGAATTTTTTCGCTGATGTAGGCGAAAGCCTCCTCGGCGCTTTTGCGCCGGTACTCCATCGCCGCCATGATCACCCCGCCGGCGTTGGCGATAAAATCGGGGATCACCAGCACGCCACGCCTGGCCAGCTCGGCCTCAGCCTCAAGGGTCAGCGGGATGTTCGCCCCCTGCAGGATCAGCCGGGCCTTGACCTCGGCAACGTTCTGCATATCGATGACATCCGGGTTGGCAGCCGGCACCAGAATGTCGCAAGCGAGGCCGAAGAGGTCTGCAACCGGCAGCTGCCGCCCGCCGGGATATTTGAACAGCACCCCTTGTTCCCGCTTGGCGGCGACCAACCGCGAAATGTCCAACCCGCCGGGGTCATGCAGGGTGCCGCGGCTGTCGCTGACCGCAACGATGATCGCTCCCTTTTCAACAAAATAACGGGCCGCCGCCACGCCGACATTACCGAACCCCTGGACCGCCACCCGGGCGCCCTTGAGCGGCAGGCCGATCTGGCGCGCCGCCACCTCGGCGCAGGCGACCACGCCGAAGCCGGTCGCCCCCAGCTTATCCAGCGGCAGGCCGCCCAGCTCCGCCGGCAGGCCGACCGAACGGCCGATCTCCTCCTGCAGCCAGACCATCGCCTGTTCGTCGCAGCCCATGTCGGGACCGGGGATATACTCGTCGATCCCCGCGATCATCCGCGCAAAGGCCCGGAACAGGGGCTCCAGATCGGCCGTGTGCGGATCGGCGATAATCCCCGCCTTGCCGCCGCCGTGGTCGATACCGGCGCCGGCATTCTTCAGGGTCATCGCCCGCGCCAGCCGGGACACCTCCAGCGGACTGACCGTCGGTGACACCCGCACACCGCCGATCGCCGGACCCAGGGTCACGTTGTCGACCACCAGTATCCCGCGCAAGCCGCTCTGTGGATCGTAGAGCTGGATAATTTTCGCGGGCCCAAGATTGTCTCGTTGTATGGTTTCCATACTGAAAATTTAACAGGAATCAGGAGATTGTAAATCGGTCGGTTTATCGGCAGCGTTCGAAGATAGAATAGCGGCAGGGCTGACCGTCATCAAATTGCGCTTCGCTCTGCAGGAGATGAAACTGCCCTGGCGGGAATTCGGGGAAAAAACTGTCTCCCTCGACAACGAGCATAAGCTCGGTCAGGTAGATCCGTTCAGCCAGCGACAGGGTCTGACGGTAGATTTCGGCACCACCGCAGATGAACAGCTCCGCCGTTTGTGCTGCCGCCAGGCCCGCTTGCAGATGGCTCACCACTTGGCAACCGCGAACCTGATAGTCGGGATTGCGACTGAGGATAATCGTCTGCCGCCCCGGCAAGGGTCGACCGATCGATTCATAAGTTTTGCGTCCCATCAGCAGTGTCTGCCCCATCGTCAGCTGTCTGAAACGCTGCAGATCGTCCGGCAACCGCCAAGGCAGCCGACCATCCTTGCCGATCACCCGATTTTTTGCCATAGCGACAATGATTGAGATCAACAACCGTTCACACCTTCACCTTATCCCCTCCGCCGGCAATCTTCCGCCGCACAATACAAATGTGCAGATTGACACCGCGGTTGTGAAAAAGAGCCGTTTCCGAACAGAAACTACTTAGCTGGTAACTATTCAGCCGGATGGTCGGGTGCCCACTTCAAGGGTGTCTGTCGCCTGGATGGCGACAGTCAAGCCCCATGGATGGGTTCATGCGGCCCTTGGAGTGGGCACCCCGAGAACCATCCATCGCGTCGCTGAATAGTTACCTTAGCTGGAACCCATGCCGGGAAGTTTGAATCTCATGACCACCTCTCCGGTTTCCGGGTTGACCTCGATCTTGCTCTCTTCTCCCTGCAGCGCCTGGCCCGTCGCCATCTGCATCAGTCCAGACAAGAATGCCATCCCCTGATTCATCACCTGGGTCAACCGTTCGGCCGAAGGGGCTGGAATAGAATGAGCGGGCATTGCCGCTTCGGTCTCCTTGATCGGCATCGATTCGACCGGTTCGACCAATGGATCGGGTGCCTCTTCAACCGCAGACACAATCGGCTGCTCTTCAAATTCCTCGACAGGCGGCCGGCTGAGCTGCTCAATGCTCTCTTCGAGTTGCCGCAGGAATTGCGAGCGGCCCTTGGTCGAAAAATCGACGCTATCGAGCCGGCTGGCCGGACTCAGCACCCCTTCGAAGAGGTTTTGTTTGAGCAGCAGACCATCGGCAATACGGGTTTCGATGGAATTCCTGGTAATCAGGTTGATGACGGTCAGCTGTTGACTTTGCTGCCCAAGACGGTCGATACGCCCAATCCGCTGGCTTTTCTTGGCCGGATTCCAGGGCAGCTCGAAATTGATCACCGTATCGGCGACCTGAAGGTTCAATCCCGCGCCGCCGGCTTCGGTGGAAAGAAACACCTGGCAGGCGGTGTTCTCCTCAAACTCCCGGATCAATGCCGAGCGCTTCGCGACCGGGACTTTGCCGTTGAGTTCGACAAAACCGAGATCGTTTTCACGCAACAGGCGCCCGATCATATGATTCATCCGCACCCACTCGGAAAAGATCACGATCTTACGCTGCGAGTTCTTCAGACTGAGTTTGTCGAGCAAAATGTGGCGCAGTTCATCGAGCTTGGGAGAGTAATGAACTTCCTGATCCTGATCGACCAGAAAGGTCGAGTCGCAGACCATGCGCATTTTTGCCAACAGCATCTGCAGTTTCCGCAGATCGAAGGGGGTCATGAACCTTTTACGCAGGATGTGCGCAACGTTTTGGGCATAGCCGGCATGAAAGTCGGCCTGGCGCGGGTGCATTTCGATCGGGATGTCGAGCTGGCTGACCTGAGGGAGCTGGCGGAGAACCTCACTCTTCTCGCGTCTCAGCAGGATCGGCTGCAAACGTTTCTTCAGTCCCTGCAAGTTGTAGTAACCGGTGATTTTGTTCTTCTGCCCGGCGTCGAAACAGCAATGCTGATAAGAAAACTCCCAGAGCGGCGAGAGCAGCAGGGGATCGAGAAACTCGACGATGGAGAAAATATCGACCAGCCGATTCTCAATCGGAGTTCCGGTGAGCACCAGACCGTGCTTTTTCGGGATCTGTTTGATGCAGGCAGCGGTTCGGGTTTCGTAATTTTTGATCCGCTGGGCCTCATCCAGAACGATGAAATCAGGAGAGAACCTGCAGAGATGATCAAGGTCGCGCCAGGTTGCTTCGTAGTTGCAGATCAAAAAATAGGCGTCGGAATCCCGATAGAGAGCGGCTCGCTCCGCAGAGTTCCCCTGAACCACCACCGCCGTTTCAGCGGAGAAGCGCTCGATTTCGTTCTTCCACTGATCTTTGAGCGACGCGGGGCAGACCACCAGGGTGCGTTTAAAGCCGAATAACGCTTTTTTCTGGATAGCAACACAGATCGCCTGCAACGTCTTGCCGAGGCCCATTTCGTCAGCCAGAATCGCCCCTTTGCGAAAGGCGGCAAATTCGACCCCTTCCTTCTGGTAAGGGAAGAGCTCAGCCTTGATTCCGGAATAATCAAGAGAGCCGGCGTTTTGCACCTCCTTCAGCTGCCGCTGTTCAAAAAAATCCTCGACATGCTCAAAGACCTCGGGACGGATGAGGATCTCCTTCCATTTTTGCGCCTCTTCGCTGAAGCTCAGGAAATCGATCTTCCTTCCCGACCGCAGGGTTTGTTCCGCAGTAAAAAAGGCCTCGATAAGCGCGCCGATTTCTTCTGGCAGCTGCTGGGGGTAGAACCAGGAGATCTGATTATCGTTCAGGGGATCGAGATAAATCTCCACGAAGGGATAGTCCTGCTGCGTCGCAGGTTCAGTTCCGAGAGCTGTCTTGAATTGGGAAAAGGCATAAAGCAGATGCTTGCAGGTCCCCAGCTTGTTGGTTCGATAATCAGGGCATGAGCAGTAGCCCTGCTCCTTCTCCAGATCACGAAAGGTCAGTTTGTAACGTCGGCCGCGTTCGTTGACCAGTTCATGCTCGCCATGGAAGTTGTCGGCAAATTCAATGCGATATTCAGCCCGCTCCGCCTTCTCACGTCTTTCCTCGAGGACCCGTTTGATCATCCCTTCGCGAGTATAGATTTTTCCGGCATCGATGTCGGGAGCTTCGTCTCTCTGCAGATAATCGGACAGTTCCAACAGACCGGCCAGGGCGTGATGACAGACCGAGTGGGACGATTTACAACTACAGCCGGTCTCGATCTGCTCCTGGACAAAATCGATCCGTAGATCGAAGTCCTTGAACTCATCATCGACGGCGAGATGAAAAGAATCCCCGGTACAGCTCAGCAGCTGACACTGACCGTTCACGTAGAGAGCATGGGCCTGACGCATGGTCAGTCCGCTGCCGACGCCTTCAGCTTTGATGGCGCTGAGTTTTGCTTTGATCTGGTCGAGCACGATTTCCTCCTGGAGCTCAAAAGCCGATGGAACTATCCGGCCAAGACATCAAATCCGCCTTAGCAGATCTCCCCTTCGGCAAGGGCTTCAAAAACCTCATCTAAATCATTCTGCACCTCGGCCGCCCATTCGCGTACCGCCTGCGGAACATCGTCCAAAGCAACAAGATTGCTGACCAACAGCAGGATTTTGCGCATGTGTTTCAGGTCGCGCACACTTTCCCAGCTCATCCCCTCATCGATATGAAAAAGCAGCCGCTCCCACTCGGGGAAAGGGTGGTGCTCAACCACCGCATCACGCAGGTTCTGCCAGGCTCCTTGCAGGTCAGAAAGAGCCGTTTTGTGATAAGCCGCAGGTTCGGTGAAAAATGGCATGAGCGAGATCCTCCTGTCGAACGATTGAGCAAGGTTTCAGAGACCGACGTATCACGGTTTATACAACATTGTGAGCTGGTATAACAACATGCAACCACGGGGCGACACAAACCCGTCGCCCCTACAGATTTTTGTCCAGCCATTCCTGCAGACGGGAAAACGCGATCCGTTCCTGTTCCAGACGGATATTTTCACCCAACTGATTGCTGCACAAATCCTGGTAGAGCTGCTGTTCTTCCTCATCAAGGTGGGGCAGATCGGCCAGGCAGCGTTTGCCGGGCTCCTCACAAACCCAGAGGTCCCGTCCCGCCAGCAGGGTTTCACGATCCATCAGCAGGGAGCGGGTCTGTGGAAAATAGCCGCGCAGTTGCGAGAGGATGGCAAAACCGTGGGTATCGATGTCACCCCAGTAGTAGACCGGCCTCTCGCGCAGCCAAGGGACCTCTTTGAGGGCCTGGATGCCGTAGCCGAGGCCGAAGATCACCAGGGACGAAGGGACCGGCGGAAAACTGAGGCCGTTGATCTTGTTTTCGGTGATAAAGACTCTTCGGCAAGGAAAATCCAGGGGTTGAAACTGACGGAGAGGGATACTGAGGTCACTGAGTCCGAACGGGCCGCTCAGGGCGGAATCAAGGATGCGGAAGCGGATCAGCGGTTCGTCGTAGCGCAGCCCGAAGCGCCGCTCGAAGCCGCTCCCACTCAGGCCGGTCACCTCCGACGCTATGGTTTCGATAGGTAAAAGCAGATCGAGCAGTTCGCGCAGGATGCGTTTGTGCTGTTCGATGAACTTGCTGTCGACGGTGGGGATCTCCAACTCGCGCAGGTAGCAGGTAGCGATCCGGCCGGGGGCAGCGACAAAAATAGCGGCAGACGCTCAGCACCTGCGGCCAGACCTCCAGGTTTTTCAGCAGCTTTAAGGGGTTTTCCTCCAGCCATCCCATCAGGTTCGGCTGTTCGCGCCGAGTCGCTTCGGCCAGGGCGCAAAAGCGCTCGAACTCCCGTTGTTTGCCGATCGTTCGGAGTAAATCCGGCAGGCTGTCGAAACGGATGCGGTCGGGAAACAGCTGTTGGCCCAGCTGGCGATGGTTGCTGGCGGTCAATTCCAGGGTATAACCGAAACCGAGCCGTTCTTTGCTCTCTTCACGCAAATCGTTCATCCAGACACGGAGCTCGGCGTAGTGTTCCAAAGCCTCTTTCGCGCTCACCTTGCGAAAGCGGATATCGAGGGGAAAGAGGTCTTCGTCCCTCAGCCAGGTGCTGAGCAGTCGACCGCTCCGCCAGTGTTGCAGCGCTTTCTTCTTTATCTCAGCCGGTGTAATCATCCTTTTGCCTGTTGCTGAAACTGTTCTTTTTCCGCCCGGTATTCTTCGAGGGTCAGGTTTCGCAACACCGAATTGGAACCGCC
>JAADGW010000073.1 GCA_013152145.1 Deltaproteobacteria bacterium | reverse complement strand
TGGTATCGCAACGGCGTTATTTATGTCCTCGATCGTCAAATTACTGACGAAATGCTTGAGCAATTTAATGTTTCGTTTAGCCGGCCGTTCGAACCGGACGTATATGTTGGAAATGGGGGAAAATGATCTCCTGGTAACTTATTGAAAAATTGTCGTTAATTCTGATCTGGTTTGATATGTGCGCCACCTTTTTTGTTTTTGGCACATCTTGTGTAACATAAATCATCGAAAGGCATATTGCCGATCAGGGGAAAGCGGTCGTTTGAGATTCGCAGTCACTCCAAACTGAGATTGCCAGGAGGTCACAAATGAAATGTCCTAAGTGCAAAGGCAGGATGTACTCCGAAAGGTATTACGATTTTGTGCGCGCGTTTGATGCGTGGAAGTGCTGTGCCTGTGGTGAAGTGGTGGATCCGACAATTTTAGCGAACCGGGCACGTAACCACAGTGTTTATATCGGGTGATTACCGACATCTAGATAAGATCAAGACTTGATAGATTCAAGGGCTGGGAAAATTTCTCGGCCCTTTTCTATTGGCTCCTCCCGCCGCTGCAAAAAAATCCTGAAAATTTAAATTCGGTGTTGCGCCCATAAGCAAATGCTGTATAGTGCCAAAATGTCGAATGTCGACATTTTGGAGGAGCCATGATTGACAAAGGAACATACAAGGATCGAGTCATCGAATTCCTCTATGAACAGCTTCGTCGCGGGGAGTTGCTGGCTGGAGAAAAAGTTTATGAGGCGGCTCTTGCGCGAAAGCTGCAGATCAGTCGAGCCCCGATCCGCGAAGCGCTGAAACAGATGGTCGGCGATGGTCTGTTCGAATATCGGCCCCAGGTGGGAACCTTTGTGGCGTCATTTCTGGAGCAGGATATAGTTGATGCCTATATCACGCGCGGCCTGCTGGAAGGTTTTTCGGTTGCCAGTGCTCTGGCCGCTTTTTCCGGCGAAGATTATCGGAAATTACAGGGTTTTTGTCACGAAATGGAGCGATTGGCGAGTGAGAATGAACAGCTCGCCCTGATTGAGCTCGGCCGTGATTTTCATAGTCTGCTGTTTAAGCGCTGTGAGAATCGGCAGTTAATCGAATATACCGAACGCCTCAGCTCCAAACTGCACCTGCTTTTTTACCGGTACTGGGCCAGCCTTTATACCCCCGGTGAATTAAACCGACGGCACACAGCATTATTAACGATCATGCAGGCGGGAGATGCTGTTCAGGTTGAGCAGGCCTTTCGCGAACATTACCTGGAAACCGGCATGAAAATCGTCGAACTGCAGCGTCGCAAACAACAGCATAAGGAGTCCTGAAATGAGCAATGGACAGCATGAAGTCCATCTGAACCTGAATGTTCGGGGATTACCGGTATCGGCAACCCTCGGCATCAACGAAGAGAGCAATCGTCTGCTGGCTGAAGGGCAGCAGATCTATAAACTAGGTCTGGGGCAGTCGCCGTTTCCGGTTCCGCGACCGATTGTGCGTGAGCTGCAGAATAATGCTCACCAAAAGGACTATCTGCCGGTACGTGGCCTTTCAGCTCTTTGCGAGGCGGTTGCCGGTTACTATCGGCGGACCCAGAATCTGGCGCTGGTCGGCGAAAATATTCTGATCGGGCCCGGTTCGAAGGAGCTGATGTTCATTCTGCAACTGGTCTATTACGGTGACCTGGTGATCCCGACGCCGAGCTGGGTTTCTTATGCCCCCCAGGCGCATATTGTCGGCCGGCACGTTCGCTGGCTGGAGACCGATGAAAAAAATAACTGGTTGCTGACTCCGGCAGAGCTGGAGCGTCTCTGCCGGGCCGATCCGACAAAACCACGCATTGTCATATTGAATTATCCGAACAACCCGACCGGCTGTTCCTATCCGGATGAGCAGCTGCAAGCATTGGCTGAGGTGGCCCGAAAATACCATATCATCATGCTTTCAGATGAGATCTATGGGGAGCTGAACTTCTCCGGTGGCCATCGCTCGATTGCCCGTTATTACCCGGAGGGGACGATTATCGCCAGCGGTCTCAGTAAATGGGCCGGGGCCGGCGGCTGGCGGCTGGGCACCTTTGCTTTTCCCTCCGAGCTGAAGTGGCTGCTCGATGCGATGGCGGTGGTTGCCAGTGAAACCTTTACCGCCACCAGCGCACCGATCCAGTATGCCGCAGTCAGAGCATTTCAAGGCGGAGCCGATCTGGAGCGCTATCTGCAACACTCGCGACGGATACTCAAAGCTTTAAGTGACTGGATCTGGCAATGCCTGACCGCTGCCGGGATTACCGTCGCGCGGCCGGACGGGGCATTCTACATGTTTCCTGATTTTGAGCCCCTGCGGAGCCGTTTGGCGGTGCGCGGGATTAACGACGGTGAAGAGTTGTGCCATCAATTATTGCAAGAGACCGGCGTTGCCATTTTACCGGGCAGCTGTTTCGGCAGACCGAAGCAAGAGTTGACCGCACGGCTGGCGTTTGTTGATTTTGACGGCGCCAAAGCGCTGGCTGCCGCTGAACAGATTGCTGTAGATCAGCCGCTGGGTGAAGAATTCATCCGCCAGCACTGTGAAAAGGTGCTGGCGGCAATCACGCGAATCTGTGATTGGCTGGATGCGTAGGAAGGCAAAAGGCCGGGGACTTGTCTCCGGCCTTTCTTATGTGACATCGATCGTTTCAACGGTTCGGCTTTTTTGCCGATTTTCGCATATCGAAGAGTATTTTCAACAGACCGATAACCGCCATCAGGGCGAAAAAAATTCCCCGTAGCACCGCCGGTTTTTTACCTTCACTGATAAAGATGACATCTTCTGACGTCGGGATGTTCATCTCCTGCAGCAGCTCAATCAGTTTTCCCCGGTTTGAATCGGCCACCAGGCTGTCCGCCGTCATTCCGGTCAGCTCTCTCTGGGCGAAAAAAAACGGTCGGTTTTCGGCAACAAACTGTTGTCGTTGCTTGTCGCTGTCGAGCTGGAAATAATATTTCTTTAACAGTGTGATGATCCGAGGATCTCGGGTCTCGAACCAGACCCGGATTTCCCGGCTGTCGGCGGCGGATTTCAGCGGCACCAGGAAGGCATCGATCTCCATCGTCCCCGACATGTTGATCGCCTGCAGTAAATCCTGATAGCCGCCGCTGACGGTCAGCCACTCGCGCGGTGCGCCGTTATTTTCAAGGTCGCTGATACTGATCCGCTGCGGCTCCGGATTCTGCAGCAGCAGGCGAAGATCGGAATAGCCGAGCCAGGCGAGGATCAGGCAGACAACGAGCAGGGTGACGCGAAAACGTTTCATCGGTTGTCCTTGTGTCTGAAATGGTGAAGACCTGTTGCGAAAAAAACCGGCCGCCCGAAGGCGGCCCGGAGGATTGCAAATAAAAGTGACCGGTACAAGTTGTTACGCGCGGGCCGTTTCAGTGGCATCAACCGGCAGTTCTTTCTGGCTCAGCAGCGAGACAATGACCAGCGCCAGGAAGGAGAGCGGGATTGAAATCAGTGCCGGGCTGTTGAACTGGACCGGAGCATCGGCCGGCAGCTTGCCGTAACGGACCCACATGTCGGGGGAGACCAGGATCAGCCCCAATGAGCTGGTCAGACCAACCAGAATTGAAGCCGCAATCCCTTTGGCGGTGGTCTTTTTCCAGAACAGCAGCATCAGGATTGCCGGCAGGTTGGCCGAAGCCGCCACCGCGAAGGCCCAGCCGACCAGGAAGGAGACGTTCATCCCTTCAAAGATGATCCCCAGATAGATGGCGATACCGCCGACGACGACCGCGGCGATTTTACCGGCACGGACCTTACCGGCGTCACTCATCTGCATACCGAGGAAGTTATCCATCAAGTCGTGGGCCACCGCCCCCGACGCGGCGACGATCAGGCCGGAGACGGTCCCCAGGACCGTCGCAAAGGCCAGCGAGGAAATAACCGCAAACAGGACCACACCGAAGGAGAGGGCCAACAGCGGTGCCGACATGTTGTTGTCGGTCAGGTTGATAACCCCGTTGGTCATGGCTGCCGAGGAACAGGGTCAGGACGTAGAAGAAACCGATGGCAGCAATGGCGACGATAGTCGATTTACGCGCCGCTGCCTGACTCGGAACCGTATAATAGCGGATCAGGATGTGTGGCAGAGCGGCAGTTCCGCAGAACAGGGCCAGCATCAGCGAGATAAAGTTGAATTTCTGCAGACCGGTGGCATTGTCGACCTTGAATTTCAAGCCGGGACGCAGCACGCGGGCACCCGGAGTCGGCTTCTGATAGTAAATGACGGTGGTGTCGCCACCCTCCTTGATGTACTTCTTGCCCCACAGGACGATGGTCGAATCTTTCAGTGCCGACAGATAGGCAAAAGGCCCGATCGCGCCGGTGGCAGCCA
>JAADGW010000242.1 GCA_013152145.1 Deltaproteobacteria bacterium | reverse complement strand
ATTTTTCATGACCTGTCTCCTTTGAAAAGGTTGCTTACCCTTAAGTTAAGCATGTGGCTCTACGTGTTTTTACGCAATCCACGTTTAACAAAAAAGGAGGCGGGTCACTTATTTGATGTGAACCATTATGTCTAGGCGCATTAACAAAAGATAAATTCATAGGAGGACAAATTGTCTTATTTGGTAGATGAATTTAAAAAAGACCACTCAGTTATTACTGAGACCCTTACCAATATCAGAGCACTTGGCGTTACTTCGGAGAAAGGGCAGAAAATGCTCCTTGCTGCAAAAAGCAGTTTCCTTGCACATCTTAAAAAAGAAGATGAGCACTTATATCCTGTTCTTAAAAAAGCAGCAGAAAGTGATGTTAATCTCAAACAAACTTTAGACACGTTTGCAACAGATATGGATGAAGTAACAAAAGGTGCATTGGACTTTTTTGACAAGTATTCAACAGGCGGTTCGGGAAGAGAATTTGCGAAGGACTTCGGGAAACTTATGGCGGCACTCTCTATCAGGATACGAAAAGAAGAAACAATTCTCTATCAAAAATATAATGTATTAAACCAATAAGTATTCTTGAAACTGAACCCGCCTAACAAAAAAAACCGGACGGAAAATACGTCTGTGCAAAATTGAAAAAGCAAAATCTAAATTGCGGTTGGTCCGCAGTAGAAAGAATAGGGGTCAAGTCTGCTGTTGGCTTTTGCAACACAATATGCTATCTAATCGTCATTATGAGCAGACCACTCCGTATTGAATACCCGGGTGCTTGGCATCACGTCATGAATCGGGGCCGCCGAAGAGAGGATATTTTTCTTCAGTCCGACGACTATGATGCATTTTTAAAGATTGTGCGCGAGGCCGCAGAGGTTTGGAACCTTAAGGTTGCGGCTTACTGCCTGATGTCTAATCATTATCATCTTTTGGTTCAAACCCCGGACGCGAATCTCGCGCGCTGTATGCGCCATATCAACGGTGTTTATACGCAGCACTTCAATCGCAAGCATCACCAGGATGGTCAGCTGTTTCGTGGGCGCTATAAAGCGGTCCTGGTTGAAGAGGATAGCCATCTGCTTGAAGTTATGCGCTATATCCATCGCAACCCTCTTAACGCTGGCCTTGCCAAACATCTGGATGAATATCCCTGGAGCAGTCACCCCGGTTATCTATCGTCAGAAAAGCACTGGGACTGGATGACTAAAGATCAACTGTTGACTATGCTGACGTCAGAGAGTTCGAAAAGAAAAGAGTTGTATCTCGATTTTGTTTCTAAGGGTGAGCCGCAAGAGATAACGGCTTTCTATGGAATGAAGAAGCTCTCTTCCGTGTTGGGAGGTGATGCATTTAAGGAGTGGGTTAGAAGCAGATTCAGCCATCTAAAACCACAGGAGATACCCGAAGCGCAGATATTGGCGGTGACGCCGGAGAAGATCATTACGCTGGTTTGTGCCTACTTCAACATCGAAGCCGCCCGCTTGAAAAAATCACAACGTGGCATTGAGAACCTGCCCCGCGACATCGCCATTTACCTGTCGCGTTGCCACAGTCGAAAGACCCTGACCGAAATTGGCGGTGTTTTTGGAATCAAAAACTACAGCACCGTCAGTAGTGCTGTTGAGCGGATCAAAATTCGTAAAAACCACGATAACGGTTTGCGGCGAGATATCGATAAACTCACGCAGATGATCGCCAAAAGCCAACAGCAGACTTGACCCCTACAGCAAAGGAAAAACCAATGTCCGACCTTCCACAGTTAACCGATGCCACCCTGAACTTGCAGGAGCGGGTGGCTGAACTGACCTTTGCCCGTGATGATGTGCGCAATGCCCTGACCGGTACCGCACTGATCGAAGATATCCTCGCCGCCCTCGACTGGTGCAACCGCACCCCGGAGGTTTCGGTGCTGATCATGACCGGTTCCGGCACCGCTTTTTCCGCCGGTGGCAACGTCAAGCAGATGCGTGATCGTGAAGATCTGTTCAGCGGATCGGTGTTGCAGATTCAGGACCAGTACCGGCGCGGTATCCAGCAGCTGCCGCTGGCGATGCAGAAGTCCGAGATCCCGCTGATCGCGGCGATCAACGGCCCGGCGATCGGCGCCGGTATGGACCTGGCCTGCATGTGCGACCTGCGGATCGGTTCGACCCGTACCCTGCTGGGTGAAACCTTCATCAATCTGGGAATCGTTTCCGGTGACGGCGGCACCTGGTTTCTGCCGCGACTGATCGGCTATCAACGAGCGGCGGAGCTGCTTTTTACCGGACGGCTGGTCAAAGCCGAAGAGGCCCTGCAGCTCGGGCTGCTGCTGGAAATCGTCGCGCCGGACCGACTGCTGGTCCGCGCCCGTGAGCTGGCCGCCCAGATCGCCGCCAAGCCGCCGCACGCGGTCCGTCTGAACAAACGCCTGCTGACCCTCGGCCAGCGCCAGCAGCTGCCCGACTTTCTCGATCAGTGCGCCGCTTTTCAGGGGATGTCCCACCATCAGGCCGATCATCTCGAAGCGGTCAACGCCTTTCTCGAAAAACGCCCGGCAACATTCGACGGTTCCTGAATTTTCCCGCTCTGTTATTATTGAGTGGCAGGAGACAGCTATGCCATCCGGTATCAAATTGAAACTGCAGGTTGTGGATCGGGTCGGAGCCATGGCCCAGATCGCCGCGCTGCTGGCAGACAACGATCTGAATATCCTCTCCATGGAGGTGGAAAAGAGCGGCCCGGCAACTTTTGTCTACCTCGAGCTGGAAGCGGGGACGCAATCCCCGGACCGGCAGACGATTTTTTCTGCCCTGAAAGTCATCCCCAATATTCTCAGTGCCGCAGCGATCAGCACCATGCCGCAGGAACGCCGGGAAAAACGCTTTCAGGTGGTGCTCGACAGTATCAGCGACGGCATCCTGTCGATCAATGAAGAAGGCAAACTGACGACCATCAACCGGGTCGCCCGCAAAATCCTCGATTGCCGCGAAGCAGAGCTGATCGGCCGCAACCTGCGCGATCTCGACCTGCCCGACACCAGTCTGCTGACCTGCCTGGATGGCAGAACCTACCGCAACATCAAGCGCAGCTTGAGCCGTGGCAACCGGCGTCATCAGTATCTGACCACCGGCCGGGTGATCCGTGATTCCCGCGAGCGGATTGTCGGGGCCGTCGAAGTGCTGCAGGATATGCGTGAAATCCGCGAACTCGCCAGTGCCGTCGCCCGGGAACCACAGGTCACCTTCGGCGATATGGTCGGTCAGAGTCCGGCGCTGCGACAGGCGATCGCCTTTGCCGAAAAGATCGCCGCGACCGACGGCATCGTCTCGATCCGTGGTGAGAGCGGTACCGGCAAGGAACTGTTTGCCAGCGCCATCCATGTCGAAAGCGGTTGTCGCGGTCCGTTCATTCCGATCAACTGTGCGGCCCTGCCGGAGAATCTGCTCGAAAGTGAGCTGTTCGGCTATGTCGGCGGGGCCTTCTCCGGAGCCAGGAAAGAGGGCCGGGCCGGGCTTTTCGAAGCGGCCCGGGGAGGCACCATCTTTCTCGACGAGATTGCCGAAATGCCGGCCGCTCTGCAGGCAAAGATGTTGCGGGTTATTCAGGACGGCAAACTGCGGCGCATCGGCAGCAACGAGGAGATCAGGGTCGACACCCGGGTGATGACCGCCACCAACCGCAACCTTGAACAACTGGTCAAGCAGGGAAAGTTCCGCGAAGATCTTTACTACCGGATCAACCTTTTTCCGATCCATATTCCGCCGCTGCGTGAACGTCTCGAAGATATCCCGCTGCTCGCCGAACATTTCCTGTTCAAGGTCAACACCCGTCTCGGGGTTCAGGCCCGGCAGTTAACCGCGGGGGCACGGGCTAAACTCAGCAGTCATCGCTGGCCGGGGAACGTCCGCGAGTTACGCAACGTTATTGAACGCGCAGCAATCCTCAGCGGCAGCGAGCAGATCGACCGCAACAGCATCCGTTTCAGCTTTGAATTCGCACAGCCAGACGGTACCACAGAAGGGATCAGTGAGACTGAATCCCTGGCCGGCCAGGTTGAGCGACTGGAACGACAGATCATTGTCGAAGCCCTGCAACGCTCACCCAGCAAGCGCCAGGCGGCCCGGC